>JAGHUM010000067.1 GCA_018064855.1 Candidatus Physcocola equi | reverse complement strand
GTGCCATTGATTATGACGACAATTATGTCAAGGTTATAGAAATAGTCAATACCTCAAGGAAACTTCTCGATGACACCATCAATGGCAATGAGGTAGCTGTTGCCAAGGCTCTTGACGCCGCTCACACCGAGGTGACCAGCAACTTGACCTACAACGACGAGCATTGCTTCCAGAGTGCCATCTGCCTGGCGTATTTCTACGCCAACACACGCTATACGCAGGTAAAGGAACTGCCAACTGGAAAGGGGTATGCTGACCTTGCCTTAATCCCGTACTTGCCGAATATTCCAGCGATGGTTATTGAACTGAAACATAACAAAAGCCCGGAAACCGCTTTGCAGCAGATAAAGGACAAGAAATATGATGATGCCCTTAAACACTACCGTGGCAATCTGCTTTTTGTAGGCATCAACTACGATGAAAAGACTAAAAAGCATGAATGCAAGATAGAAAAGCTTGTGTTGTGAACGTGATTTTCATATCTATAAAATTATAAAGGGTGTATGCTGTAAAACCTAAAGCCAAGGATAAGTGAAACCTAATATACAACCTGCAAACCGGTTACATGATAAGTTCCTGTTTCAACAATAACAATACACCAGGCGTGCTGACTGCGGTGGAACTGAATGGAAGCTCTTTGATTGAGGCGATTGTCTGAATAAATAATGACATGTAAAAAGAGGAAATGAAAGGAAAATGCCTGTTTTTTGATTTTTTTCTTTTATTTTTGTGAAATAATAATCAAACAACGAAATATATAAGAAAATGGCAGACGTACAGACTACCTACAAGAATACAGAAGAAAAGATGGATGGCGCTTTGAAACACCTCGACGATGCTTTGGCTATCATCCGCGCCGGTAAGGCTAATGTGAGAATCCTCGATCCTGTTCGTGTGGACTACTATGGTCAGATGACTCAACTCTCTGGCGTGGCAAGCATCACAACTCCTGATGCCCGCACCATCTCCATCCAGCCATGGGAAAAGAAGATGCTCCCTGCTATCGAAAAGGCAATCTTGGCTTCTGAGGTTGGTATCACCCCTGAAAACAATGGCGAAATCATTCGCTTGAGCATCCCACCTCTTACTGAAGACCGCCGTAAGCAACTCGTTAAACAGGTGAAGGCTGAAACTGAAAATGCGAAAGTGGCTGTGAGAAACGCTCGCCGCGACGCCATCGAAGGCCTCAAGAAAGAAGTGAAAAACAATGGCCTCGCTGAAGATGCTGAAAAGGATGCAGAGGAAAAGATCCAGAAGATGCACGACAAGTACATCAAGATGGTGGATGACGCTTTTGCAGCAAAGGAAAAAGAAATCATGACTGTGTAATGCCATCGGCTCACACACATTCATCAATACGTTCAAGCAGAATGGAGTCGCCTCTTCCGGCGGAGCCATTCTGTTTTTTTGTAAACGTCTTCATGTTTTGTAACCGTTATAAAGATTGTTGATATTTATGCAAGGTTTGGTCATTAAAAACACGGGTAGTTCATATCTGGTGAAAACAGATGATTCTGGCGAGGTGCTGGATTGCCATATCAAAGGCAATTTCCGCATTCAAGGCATCAAAAGCACCAATCCTGTTGCTGTCGGCGATAGGGTGGAGGTGGATTGCCGAAACGCGGCGGATAATCTAATCACAAAGATTCTCCCGCGAAGAAACTATATCGTGCGCAAACCGGCAAACCTTTCCAAGCAGGTGCATATCATCGCCTCCAACCTCGACCTGGCGCTGCTTATTATGACTGTGAGCCATCCGGAAACCTCAACGGTGTTTGTGGACCGATTCCTGGCCACTTGCGAGGCTTACAATGTGCCTGCCATGCTGCTGATCAACAAAATCGATCTTTATGATGAGGATGAAACGGAATATATGCACAATCTGATGCGCTTGTATGCGCAAATCGGTTACCCTTGCCTGACAGTGTCTGCCAAGACTGGGGAGGGCATTGATGAATTGAAAGATAAACTCAAAGGCAAAATCAGTTTGCTATCGGGCAATTCCGGTGTGGGGAAATCATCGTTGGTCAATGCGCTTATCCCAGATGTGAAGGCAAAAACGGGCGACTTGTCGGAAACGTACGATGCAGGAATGCACACGACTACGTTCTCAGAAATGTTTGAACTCGATGCGGATAGCTATATCGTGGATACTCCCGGCATCAGGGGGTTTGGCACGATTGATTTCAAAAAGGAGGAAATCGGTCATTACTTCCCCGATATATTCCGATTCGCCCAGGATTGCAGGTTTGGCAACTGCACGCATACGCACGAACCCGGATGCGCGGTGCTGCAGGCTGTGGAAGAGCATTATATCAGCGAGAGCAGGTATAACAGTTACCTCAGTATCTTGAACGATGAAAATGAAGCCAAATATCGTTGACAACAGGAGGTGCCTATGAAATGGAAGATGCAAATGCCGGAGTTCTCCACCATCAAATATGTCTTTGTGGTTTTGGCTGTGGCCATTATCGGAGTCTCGGTGTTTTTTACCAATTCCCTGGTGGAGGAAGTGGCGCAGGAGGAACAGCGACGCATGTCGCTTTGGGCAGATGCCACCCAGCGCATGAGTGGAATGGACGATAATGTGGATCTTTCTTTTGTGCTGAAGGTGATTGAAGAAAACACCTCGATACCTTGCCTGCTCACCGACCAAGACGGCAATGTGGTGGGTAGCCGAAACGTGGTGGTGGACGAAAGTCTGGATGAAAAGGAACGAAATGAGTATCTGAATAAGTTGGTGCTCCAGTTCGGGGAGACAAACACTCCTATAGAAATCTCAATTGACGAGACTGTCAGCCAGTTCATTTTTTACGACGATTCGTTGTTGCTGAAGCGCTTGTCTTATTATCCCTATGTGCAGTGGGGCATAGTCGTGGTTTTCTTCCTGACGGTCCTGTTTTTTTTCACTTTGGCGAAACGATCGGAGCAAAACAAGGTGTGGGCTGGTCTTTCCAAGGAAACTGCTCACCAATTGGGCACGCCAATTTCTTCTCTTATGGCTTTGGTGGAGATACTGAAACTGGAGAATGTGTCGGAAGACCTGCTTTCTGAAATGGAAAAGGATGTGAACAGATTGAAAACCATTGCAGATCGTTTTTCAAAGGTGGGGTCGGTGCCTGAACTGAAACCTGCCAACATCAATGAGGTCATAGACGGAACGCTGGACTATATGCGCCGACGTGTGTCCAACAAAGTGGCTATCACTTCCTATTTTTATGCGGACAAATCCATTGAGGTTCCCTTGTGTGTGCCTCTGTTTGAATGGGTGATGGAAAATTTGTGCAAAAATGCAGTCGATGCCATGGAGGGCGTCGGGAAAATTGATGTGGAGGTCCGCTGCCTGGATAATCTGTTGCTGATAGATGTGACGGATACTGGTAAAGGTATTGCAAAATCGAAGTTCCAGAAAGTGTTTTCTCCCGGTTTCACGACGAAGAAACGTGGATGGGGGTTGGGACTTTCGCTGGTGAAGCGCATCGTGGTCGATTATCATCACGGCAATATCGTGGTGCTTCGCTCTGAACTTGGCAAGGGCACCACTTTCCGCATTACGTTGAATGTCAAGTGAAAATCTATCTCCCCACAGATCTAATCCTGATCGATGTTTTGCAAGTCGATGACGACACCTATTTGATTGGAAATCGTCATTTTGATGTGAAGCATAGTCTGTAGTTTCCGCATCAGTTCCTTTTTCTTTTCAAAGTCACTTTCGTTCATCAATTGTTCGCGAAGAGTGACTTCGTTGTGTTTGGCAACTCGCATTTTGAGGTCAAGCACCACTCGCACAATGTTTTGCCAGAGGTTGTCTTCTACCTTGGCATGTTCTCCGCTGAGCAGAATCTCGCTGGTGATTTGGCTGATGCGAGGGTCGCTGTGGTTGAGGAAATGGGCCTTGATGTTTATTTTGCTGCCGTTTTTGTAAAATTCTGTTATTTCATCTTTGATTTTTCGGTTGATGGTGCTGATGAAGTCGATTTCGTCTCTGCCCAGTTGTCCCAAAATATATTTGATGGCGGTAATAGGCTCTTTGCTGCCGTCGTCATGTTCGGCCTGCATGATGTGCTGATCGTAGAAAGTGAGCATATAGAAAATGATGCGGCGTTCTTGCTCATCAAAAGGGGAAATGATGTCTTCTTCTGTTTGTTCGGCAATGTCATCTTCGAGGGTAATCTCGTTTTCAAGACTGTCAATGTCCAATTCCGCCAGGTTGTCTGGGGCGTCGCTTCCTTCAGGTGTGTTCACCTCTTCCGGTGTGTTGCTGTTGGCAGATTCCGCAGGTGTTTCCCCTCTTTCTATCGCTTCTCTCATGGCCTCCTCATCGGCAATAGCTCCGTAGAAGTCATCATCGGGAACAAAGTCTGGGATGTTTTGGTCTTGTAGAGGTGGCTGGGGAGTGTTTCCTGTCTCTTTGGCGAGGGCACTGTTTGGATTTTTCTTCAGAATGTTTTCCTTTTCCTTCGCAATGCGCACGATTTCGCTGCTGACGAATTTTTTCCGTTCTTTCTCCACTTCTTCAAAGAGGGTGATCTCTTTAGTGTCGAATATCTGACTGCATTGGTGGATGTGGTCTTTCCGATCGTTTTTGGAAGAGACCAGAGCAATGGCCGCACAGAGTTCTTTCAAAACAACGCTGACGGCTTGCGGATTGCCTGCCGCCTCTTTCTGCTTTTTCGCAATCAGGAAATCGAGGAAGTTTTGCGTGTTCTCTTCAAGAAACGCTTTTACTTCCTGCAGGTTGTGCTTTTGTGCGAATGTGTCCGGGTCATCCTCTTCTGGTAAAACGACCACTTTTGGAGAAAAACCATGCTGGAGCAGCAGTTTCCCGTTTTTTTCAGCGGCTGATTGTCCGGCGGCGTCTCCGTCGTAAATCATGGTTGCCACGATTGATTCATTCTCATCGTCGAGCGGTGGAATGATGCGTTTGAGAATGCCGATCTGTTCGTTGGTTAGCGCTGTGCCGCATGGGGCGACGATGTTTTCAATGCCGACTTGCGCCATGGAAATTACGTCACAGTAACCTTCACATATATAGCAGTTTCGCTCTTCCCTGATGGTTTTTTTTGCAAAAGAAAGACCGTAAAGAGTGTAACTCTTATTGTAGAGAGGAGAGTTTGGGGAGTTTTGGTATTTTGCCACTTTTTTCTCTCCTTCAGGCATCTTTTTCAGCCAGCGTCCGCCAAAAGCGATAGGAAAGCCGGAAATGGATAAGATGGGGAAGATGCCACGTTCGGCAAAACGGTCGGTCACGGGTTTCCCGTTGTCGTGTGGGTTAAACGCACCGAGAATGTCGATTTGCTGGTCGATCCCCAATTCTTTGGATTTCAAGTAATATGTGCATTTGTTTTCCAGTGCATAGCCTAACTGAAACCTGTTTATGGTCGCCTCGCTGAAACCTCGTTTTTGTGCGTAATAGGTGGCGCAGATGTTTTGACCTTCATCTGTGTTTTTAAGGTTGTTTCTGAAATGTGAGAAAAGCCATTCGCTGGCGTCGCGCAGTCGCTCCTGTTCTGTTTTCTCTGTGGCCTGCCCGTCTTCTTCTATGGGAAAATGATATTTGTCCGCCAGAATTTTCGCCGCGGTCTGTTCGCTTACATTCTCCATGTCCATGATGAATGCAACAGGCCCGCCTTCCATGCCGCAGACAGCGCATTTATAGTAATTAAGGTCGGTATAGACTGTCAGGGTATGCCTCTCGTCGGAGTGAAAAGGGCAATAACCCACAAAAGTATTATCGTTTTTTTTGTAGAGGGTAGTGTATTCTTCCACCACCTCTTTTATGCTGATTTCTTTTTTTATTCGTTGAATGGTTTTCCCGTCTATCATTTTCCGTTATCTTTTTCAGTTGATGAATTTTGTCAGGCTGTCTTGACTGATTTTAAGTTGAGAGGCGCAACTTTTGATGTAAGCGTCTCGCACGATGAGGTCGGGGATGCTGGTCAACAGTTTCCCGACTTCTTCCAGTGCTTTTTCTTTGAATTGCGGTTTTAAGGCAATCACTTTGTTTAGCCTCTCGGTATAGTAGTTGATGAAATCTTTTTCGTGTTCAGTGAGGTAGTTCTGCACTTCCTCTGCATTTTTGCCTTTTGTGTAAGAGGCAAGGCTTTCATTTTTGGGAAGTTCAACAATATGGACGCTGATGCCGCTGCGCACCAGATTCCTTCCTGTGTTTTGCGCTTTCTTTATGCCTTCTTGGGTGTTCTCATAAATGAGCGTGATGTGCCTGTCTTCTGCCGAACTTTTGGCTGGAATCGTTCTCTTGAGGATGTTGATGTGCTGGTCGGATAATTCTTTGCCGCACGATGCAACGATGTTTTTTATGCCGACTTGCCAAGCTCCAAGAATGTCGAGGGGAGATTCTGTGAGCAAGCATTTTTTGTTGCTCAAGATGTCTCTTTTCGCGTGATATAGTCCAAACAAAGAGTTCCAACTGTTGAAAATGGAACTGTCTGGCGTGTATTTCACTTCCTCAGACTCTATATTCATTGCGGCGAAGGCTACAACGGACCCCGATACGGTGTGGAACGGAATGATGATACTTCCTGCATACAAGTCTTCCCAGTTGCCTGATTCGTCAACCCTGCTGATGCCGATTCTTTGCAGTTGCTCGCTTTTGTACCCTTTGCTCAGCGCTGCGGCTGAGTACGATGCGCCTTTTAAGGCAAGGCCTATTCCAAACTGATTGATGGTGTCTTGGCGGAGCCGCAACTGCTGCATTAAATACATTTTCGCCTTGTCCGCTTCATCGCTGTCGGCGGAAAGATTCTCAGAACAGTGTTGGGCAAGCCAGTTGGCCATGTTGCGGAGGTTTTCATTCTCCTGCATGGCTTTCCGTTCCTCATCAGAGAGTTGTTTTTCTTCAATTTCAATGCCATATTTTTTCGCCAGCAGGTGGATGGCGTCAATGAAACCGATGTTTTCATGTTTCATCAGAAATCTGATGGGGTCTCCACCTTCTTGGCAGACAAAGCATTTGCAATAGTTGCGCGCTGGTGATACGTAGAAAGATGGGTGGTTGTCGTCGTGGAAAGGACATTTCCCCACGTAGTTCACCCCTCTCTTTTGTAAAGGCACATAGTCTTCCACCACCTCGCGGATGGTGGCTACGTCTTTTATTTTTTGTATCACACTTGGGTCTATCATAAGGCAAAGATAATAAAAAATGTGCGGAGAGTTTATCTCCGCACATTTGTTTTATGCAATGGTTCTTTTTTGTTGTCAGAAAAATTTGATGTCCAAAATCCTTGCAATGTCCATCAAGGCTGCTATGTCGCCTGTTTCTGCTCTCTGTGAAGCATCCAGGATTTTTACGATTTCTTCTTCTGTGTAGCCTTCTGCTTTGGCTTCTTCGATGAAGGCTTGTTTGTATTCTTCGCTGCTTTCCTGATATTTCAAGCCCAACTGTTTCACTTTGGCTATGGTGCTTGGATCGTTTGCCAGATCCTTCATGGTCATCCCTTTCATTTCTTCGAGCAAAGCCACCGATTGCGCTGCGTCTTCTTTCGCTTGTTCTTTGATGCTTGTGCCGTTGCTCGTGGTGTCTTTCTCTGCAGGATTCTCATTTGGATCTTTGATGCCAAGCATGGCAATTAAGGTTGCTTTGGGACTGTCGGCGTTGAAAATGTTTTCAATGAAGGCTTCGCCCATGCCGGTGTTTACTGCCGATGCCGACACAAAAGTCTGTTTGTAAATCTCGTCGTTGCTGGTTTGGTATTTGTTTTTGATTACGTATTCAATAGAGTCGAGTTCCCTCATTTTTTTGTCATAACTTGCGTTTTCGTCAGTGATGACAAGATACCCCTGTATTAGTTCTTTGGAATCGTTGTATGCGTTGGTGTAAGAGGTCGCATTTTTGAGAAGGGAATTCATCTCGGCATCGCTGAGGCTGCTGATGATGGATGTGACTTCAGAAATGTCGCCTTTGTTGCTCAAAATCTTTTCAATGGTATCATCATTTATTCCAGTGACAGTTTTGATGGAACGTTTCACGATGTCTTGGTATTCTTTGTTACCAAGGGCCTGATACTTCCTGATGTCGGTCTCAATCTGCTCAATCAAATCGGCGCCTGCCTTGCTGTTGGTCTTTTCCACTGCGGCTAGATTCTCAAGGTCTTGGATCAGACTGTTGCCGAGAACTCTGCTTTCAACAATTTTTGCGGAATCTAAAGTGGTGTTGGAAGGAATGCTGTCTTTCCCGTTGGTGTTTTCCTTTTTGGTGTTGTCGTCGTCATCATCTTTGCTGCAAGAAGTGCTGATGCTTGAAAAAACAAGTGCAAAACCTAAAACGAATAAAGTGAGGAACTTTTTTTTCATGAGATTTCTTTGTGATTTGTAGTTAGTCTTTTTGAGTTTGCCCAATGCAAAGATAATATAAAAGGGCGAACAACAAATGTGATGTGTCCGCCCTTTATTATTTTTTTATGGTGAAATTAGTTGCCTCCTCCCAATGCTTTGAGGATGGTCTCAAGCGCACCAAGGTTGTCTGCACCAAGAATTTCTGTCACTTTTGATTCTGCCAAACTGGTAGCGCCAGTGGCTTCCGCCAAGAAGGCTGCTTTGTAAGCCTTGTCTTCTGAAGATCTGTAGGTGGCACCTGAAGACAAAAGGGAAGATGCTGATCCGTCAACAAGAGAAGTTGCAACACCAGTGAGGTTCAAGCCGTTGGCCTTAACTTTGTTGTATGCTTCTGCGAATTTCGCACCGTCTGCTTTGCCTTTTGATTTTGAATCGGTGAGTTCTGAATTGTCGTCGTTGTCACTGTCTTTGCTGCAGGCTGTTGAGTTGAAAGCTACACTCAAAAGAGTGATGGCTGAAAGAAATACTAAAAATTTCTTCTTCATATTTTTACTATTTTGGATTATTGTTTTTTTTGTTATTTAGTTCTCCACGCAAGCCAATGCCAGCACGCTGATTTTGATGTTGGCTTTGCCAAATGCCTTGATGCAGGCCTCGATGGTGGATCCTGTCGTGACCACGTCATCTACAATGGCGATGTGCTTTCCTTCCACTTTGTGGAGGTTTTGCGTGGCGAAGATGTCGGCTACTGCCATTCTTCGTTCCTCGGCGTTCTTTTTCGTTTGAGAAGTGTTGTTTTGCGTGCGAATCAGCACGTCTGTTATGACTTTTTTACCGAGCGTCTCGCCAATGCCTTTTGCAATACATTCGCTTTGGTTGTATCCTCTTTTCTGGAGTTTTTTCGGATGAAGGGGTACCGGAATGAGGAAATCAATGTCTTCCCACCTCCCGTTTTTCAATTCCTGCCCAAAGGCTTTCCCCATGTCCACTCCCATGTTGCTGAATCCGTCGTATTTGATCCGGTGGAGTAGAGCCTGGGTGATGTTTCCTTTCTCGAAAAAGAGATACGCTGTGGCGAACGCTATATCTGCTCTGCCGTAAAACCGTTGCTCCATCAGGTTGTCTTTCTCTTCGTGCAGCCAAGTGTGAGATAACTGACTGATGCAGTGCCGGCAAATGTGGGTTTCTCCATCGCCTATGGGACGCCCACACGCTGCGCACAATTTCGGATAGAAGAGTTGAAGAAAAGAAGAGCAGATTTTACTTATCTTCATGCGGAGAGCTTGATTCTGACTTATTTGTTGTCGAGGCGGCCGAACACTCTTTTCAAAACATCGTTGACACGTGCGTTCACGTTGTAACGGATTTGATATTCCTGGTCGGTCACTTTAGTGAAAAGACCGTCAAGCGCTTTGCCAGTAACGTAGTCCGACAAATCGTTTGTGGTTGGCTGAATGCTGCAGACCTTATTGTAAGTGGATTTGTCGGCTAACTGAAGTCCCAACATTACAGCTTGTCCTCCTGTTGAATTGATTAAATCGCAAAGTTGGTTGTTGTAATTTGCGAAAGTTTTCCACGCATCAGTCGCAGTCACACCTGCGATGTTCACTGTGTTGAGTGATGCTGTGATGGCAGGGTGGAATGCCGACTGTAAACCAGTATAAGTGTTGGTCTTCAAATATTCAGTGGCTGCATTGTCCGCACCGAAAAGAATGCCTTCCGCATCGTTGATAGACATGCCTGTGATGGCGTCTTTGAATACACCTACGGATTTAGGCGCCGCATCTTCTGCCGCACGGTTAAACAAAGTGTCGATGGTTTGCTCCATAGAGCCATTGATGTTTGAGCCGACTGCGCTCAAGACTGCTTTACCTGCAGATGTGCTTGAGAGACTGTTGATGGCGTTGAATGCCGTGGCGGCTTCATCTGGAACTCCGATTTTCACGGCAACGTCTTTAAGGTATCCGTCTTTCTTGTGAAGTCTGCTTGCTGCGGTGTCGATGCCCACACTCAGTGCCGATTTAAGGCCGCTGGCAGTGTCTCCGTTTCCTAAGATGGAAGCAGCCTCTTCACAACTATAGATGGGGAATACAAGCATACCTGCGATTATTCCTTTCGCAAAAATGTTTTTCATGGTGCTATTCGTTTTTATTTAATAATGGAGGAAATATCCTCAATGTATAAGTGTGATATGCAAAAGTTGGACCTTAATTGCAGAAAAACAAGAAAAACAAGGTTTTTTTTCAGATTTCTGCGATTTTTCCGTCTTTCATTCGTATTGTCCGGTTGGAAATGGCGGCCAATTCGGCATCGTGAGTGACGATGACGATGGTTTGTCCCATTTTGTCCCTTAAATCAAAAAGCAGTTTGTAAAGATCCGCTTTGTTTTTTGAATCGAGACTCCCCGAAGGTTCGTCGGCAAGGATGACGTCGGGATGGTTGATGAGTGCTCTGGCTACAGCCACACGTTGCTTCTCGCCACCCGACAACTCATTCGGACGGTGCTCAGCTCGGTCTTCTATGTTTAGAAATCTGAGCAGCTCCGTTGCCTCCGTTCTCGCTTCCTTTTCGCTTTTCCCTGCGATGAGCGCAGGAATTGTCACATTCTCAAGCGCCGAAAATTCGGGTAGTAGTTGGTGAAACTGAAACACAAAGCCGATGTGCTTGTTTCGGAAATCGGATAACGATTTTTCGTTCAAACTGAGAACGTCGGTCCCGTTGATGAGAATATTGCCGGAATCGGGTTTGGAAAGGGTGCCGATAATCTGAAGAAGCGTTGTTTTCCCCGCTCCGCTTGGTCCGATGATGGATGAAATCTCACCTTTCGGTATGTGCAGGTTTATGTCGTCGAGCACATGCAGGTTGCCGAAACTTTTATGTATGTTTTTAATGTCGATCATGTGTTGTCTTTGTTTTTATGGAATATCGGTATGCTTGGCGAGCAGATGCTCCAATCGCTCCTGAGAGATTCCCACCTCTATTTCTCCGCCTTGCACCCAAGAAACACGTCCGGTCTCCTCCGAAACCACAATCACGCTGGCGTCTGTTTTCTCAGATATGCCGATGGCGGCGCGGTGCCTTAGTCCAAGTTCTGCCGGAATGTTGCTTTTGTGGGTTACGGGGAGGATGCAGCTGGCTGCTTTGATTTTTTTGTTGGCAATGACCATGGCACCGTCGTGCAGTGGAGAATTTTTGAAAAAGATGTTTTCAATGAGTCTGGCGCTGATTTTCGCATCGATGTCTTCACCTGTATTCATGATGTAACGCAGATCCATGCTGTTTGGAATGACTATGAGCGCTCCCACTTTCTCATTAGCCATGTTTTTGCAGGCGATGACGATTTGCATGACGTCTTGGCTTACCATTTTTTGCTCAGTCTGCTGATAAAAATTGCTGAGCAGTTTGGAAATGGATCCTTCGTGGCTGCCGATGTTGGTGAAGAACTGCCGGATTTCGTCTTGAAACAAAACGATGAGGGCAATGGCTCCCACATTGACGATTT
This sequence comes from Candidatus Physcocola equi, assembly GCA_018064855.1. Classification (GTDB taxonomy): domain Bacteria; phylum Bacteroidota; class Bacteroidia; order Bacteroidales; family Paludibacteraceae; genus Physcocola; species Physcocola equi. The sequence continues at coordinate 15,555 of JAGHUM010000067.1, read as the reverse complement.
GGTCCATGATGGCGCCTAAAAGCTGCATTTGAAAGACAAAACTAACCAGCAGCCAACAAACCACAAAAATGAGAACGCCGGCAAACAAACGCATGGCAGTGGTGCCTTTGGAACTCTTATATATAAGGAAGAGTAGAAAGGCCACAATGAAAATGTCTATGGCGTCTATGTATCTGAAACTAAAACGCATCTTTTATTTTGATTTATTGTTCGTATGTGGCAAGCTTCTGGCAGATTTTGATGGTGTCCATCGCCTCTCTGACGTCGTGAACGCGAAGAATGTGGGCGCCTTTCTGCAGAGCGATGGTGTTGATGATAGTGGTGCCATTGACACAATCGTCGGCTTTGCTGTCCAGCAACTGCCTAATCATGCGTTTGCGGGAAACACCGACCAACATCGGAAGATCCAAGGATTTCATCAAATCAAGGTGAGCGAGCAACTCATAATTCTGTTCGATGTCTTTCGCGAATCCAAATCCGGGGTCTATGATGATGTCGTTGACACCATATTCTCTGAGTCTTGCGATTTTTTCTGCAAAGAAACGAAAAATATCCTTTGATATGTTGTCATATTCCGCTTTTTGTTGCATTTCCTGGATTGTTGTCCCTCTGGTGTGCATTAAAATATACGGAGCTTGGAGCTTGGCTGCCGACTTGAAAATGTCCTCGCCCATCAGTCCGCCAGAAATGTCGTTGATGATGTCTGCGCCAAGTTTGCCAATAGCTTCCTCCACCACTTTTGGTCGAAACGAATCGATGGAAATGAGAATGTCTTTGCTTACGTCTCTCGCTGCCACTACCGCTCTGCAGATGCGGTCGAGCTCTTCCTGCTCACTGACGTCATTTGCACCGGGACGAGTGCTGAATCCTCCCAGATCGGCTATTGTGCCCCCCTGCAGGATGATTTCTTCGATTCTCGATTTAATAGCGTCTTCAGTTTGATAGCGACTGCCCGAAAAAAAAGAGTCGGGTGTGATATTAACGATGCCCATTACCACTGGGGCGGAAAACGACATGAGTTTGCCACGGCAATTTATGGAAAATGTGTTGTTCATATTGTGCAATTTTGCTTTTTTACAATCAGACTGAAAAAATATGGGAAAAAAATTTCTACAAAAATATAAAATCTTTATCTTTGCCCAATCATTAAGCGGACAATGCTTTCGATAAGGAGTATTTTTCACTTTTTGTGCACGATTTTTTCAAATATATTTGGTGATACTTGAAAATTTTTGGTAAGTTTGCCGGAGATTCAAGGGTTTCGCTATTGCGTTTGTTGACTCGTGGATTTTAACAAATTTATAATCAATTAGTAAAACAATTATCTTATTCATACAAGTACTATGAGACACTTTAAGCTTTTAAAGCTTGCTGCATTGGCTTTCGTGGTGAGCGCTGCTCTCCCTTCTTGTGGCGGCAAAAAGTCTTTGAAAGACTCCAAAGCATCAAATGTAACAGGCTGGGAGTACAACAGCAAAGAAAACGGCGGTTTCCAGGTGGTGACCGGCTATGAACAAGACACTCCAGTAGGTATGACCTTCATCCAAGGTGGTACTTTCAACATGGGTCGTGTGATTGAAGACGTTATCAGTGACTGGAACAATATTCCACGTCGTGTGACCGTTGCTTCTTTCTATATGGACCAATATGAAATTTGTAATGTGAACTGGCGCGAATACATGCACTGGATGAGCATCATGTTCCACAATACTCCAGGAATCATTGAAAAATGTGCTCCAGACACATTGGTTTGGCGTGAGGAATTGGCTTACAACGAACCTTATTTGGAATATTATTTCTCTCACGTGTCTTACAACTACTACCCAGTTGTAGGTGTTTCTTGGGAACAAGCTTCAGACTACTGCCTCTGGCGTAGTGACCGTGTGAACGAAAGACGTATGGTTGAAAACGGCGTTATCCAGTACCCAGACTTCCAGGCAATGAAGGGTAACACTGACGTTGACGACATCCGCAACAACCAGGTATTTAACACTGACAAGTACATCGCTAAAGCTGACTATAAGCCAACTGAAGGTAAGAAAGGTATGAAAGACGTTTACGGAAACGCTCGTAAGACTAACATGTCTGACGGTATCCTTCTTCCTAAGTTCCGTCTCCCAACCGAAGCTGAATGGGAATACGCAGCGTATGGTACTAAGGCTATCGAAGCAGAAGAAAACTACGAACAGAAGAAGATTTATCCTTGGTATGGCCACCAGATGAGAAACCCAGACAAGAAGTTCCGTGGTGAAATGAACGCCAACTACGTTCGTGGTCGCGGTGACTACATGGGTATGGGTGGTAAGTTGAACGATAAGGCTACTATCACTGCTCCAGTTGATGCTTTCTGGCCAAACGAATTCGGATTGTATAACATGGCCGGAAACGTAAACGAATGGGTGCTCGACGTATATCGTCCTCTTACTTCTGATGATGAACAGGAATACAACCCATTCCGTGGTAACATGTATGTGAAGATGGCTATCGATTCTTCTAACACAGTTGACTCTGAAGGCCACGAACAGCGTGTTCCTCAGATTGACTCTCTCGGTCGCGTGGTATTCAAGATTGAAGCTGATAAGAGCGATTTCGCTAACTATGCTAAACTCGACGTTCGTAACTTTAAAGATGGTGATCCAGGTAGCCAGCTCAGCAACTGGAAAGAACGTAGTGTTGATGTTGATGCTTCAACTGCTAACATGTATGATCCAGAAAAGACTGGTATCTCAATGCTCGTAACTAAGATCTCTAACACTTGCCGTGTTTACAAAGGTGGTTCTTGGAAAGACAGAGCATATTGGTTGAACCCAGGTCAGAGACGCTTCCTTGAACAGACTGAAAGCCGTAGCGATATCGGTTTCCGTTGCGCAATGAGTAAGGTAGGTCCTGAAGATGAAGACAGATAATTGTTAATTCTAATACTTCATTTTAACCCCCAATTTTCTTAATTGGGGGTTTTTTATATAATAAGCCTTTTAATTTTTTTTCGAGTATGACCAAACTGGATGTTCAATCGGTTTACGAGCTTTTTGTAGCTTGTGATGGCGTAACTACCGATTCTCGTAATTGCCCCAATAATTCTTTATTCATTGCTTTGAAAGGAGTGTCATTCAATGGAAACAAATTTGCTGCCGATGCTGTTGCAAAGGGCTGTAAATACGCTCTTGTGGATGAGGAGGAATATGCCGATGGGAAACAGTTGTTTTTGGTTGACGATTGCTTGAAAATGCTCCAGAAACTCGCGAATTATCATCGCCGTTATCTCAATTTGCCTATTCTGGGAATTACGGGTACTAATGGTAAAACCACAACAAAGGAATTAGTGTCTGCTGTTTTGTCAAAAAAATATAACCTGCTCTATACGCAAGGCAATCTTAATAATCAGATCGGGGTTCCTCTTACATTGCTGCGTTTGACATCGTCTCATGAAATGGCAGTGGTGGAGATGGGAGCAAGCCATCCTGGTGATATTAAGGAATTGGTTGATATTGCAGAACCAAATTTTGGCTTGATTACCAATGTGGGCCATGCTCATATCCTTGGTTTCGGTTCTTTTGAAGGTGTTGTTAAGACCAAAGGAGAACTTTATGATTTTATTCGTTCCAAATCGGGAAAGATTTTTTTGAATTGTAACAATTCCATTTTGTGCAGCATTGCTCATGGTATTGACTATATCCCCTACGGAACTGATTTCTCTTGCTATGTCTCTGCGCGGTCTCTTGGTGCGGCTCCTTTCTTAAAGGTAAGATGGGGCAGTCGTGAAATCAGTACAAATCTTATTGGTGAGTATAATTTTGAAAACGTTCTTGCTGCCATTTGCGTAGGCGCATATTTTGATGTGCCTGCTGATGATATAGTTGCGGCTCTTTCAACTTACGTTCCAAGTAACAACCGTTCTCAATTCAAAAAGTGCGGATCCAACAATCTTATTATAGACGCTTATAATGCCAATCCGACTAGTATGATGGCTGCGCTTGAAAACTTTGATAAGATGACTTGCACAGGAAAAAGAGTACTTGTGCTTGGAGATATGAAGGAACTTGGTGTGGATAGCGACATGGAACATCTTAATGTGATCAAATGGATTTCTGCCCGTTCTTATGATCAGGTCTTCCTGGTTGGTGCTTGTTTTAAGAAAGCAGCGGACGGTAAATATACTGTTTTCGAGAATGTGGCAAAGTTGTGTGAACATCTGCGCGGGGCTGCGGTCTCCAATGCCAATGTGTTGATCAAGGGCTCCAATAGCACGAAATTGATTGAATGTGTTGACTGTTTTGATGTTTAAATTTATAGAGCAATGACTTTAGAATTGTTTTTGTTGATAGCCTTTGCCCTTCTGATAGGTATATATGTATATGGTCGCAAATCACTGCGACGAACCGAAGAACCGTCTCCAGTCGTATCAGAGGATGGGGAATGTGATGAGGCTTGTGGCTTGAAATCGGTCTGCGAAGGAAAAGAAAAAGAGATTGTAGTCTATTTTGAAGATGAGGAACTCGACCAATATCAAGGCAGAGACGCTGATTCTTATGCTTCAAATGAAATTGAGCAGTTTAAGGAAGTGCTGGATACTCTCCAACTTAAAGAAGTGGCTATTTGGCTCAACAGTTTGTGCGCAAGGGGTGTTGCTCTACCTCGTTCACTCCGTGCCCAGGCTATTGCTTTGAGAAATGAAGCGAGAAATTTGGAAAACAATAAGTAATAAATACTTATGAAAAGTAGGACGAAATACATATTGGTTTACTTTGTCTTTTGGGTGCTTGTGTTTGCATCGCAGAAGCCACTGTTCTTGTTGTTTCATCATGCTTTGTCTTCTGATTTTTCATTTGCAGAATGGACACAGGTCCTTATTTCTGGACTTTCGATGGATATGTCCATGTCTGCTTATTTGCTGATACCGGTTTTGCTGTTTGCTCTTGTAAGTTGTTTCATCGGCTGTGGAAAGTGGTTTAAATCATCTCTTCATTGGTTTACGTTGTCGATGCTTGCGGTTTGTGTCTTTGCCTTCTCTGTAGATTTGTTTCTGTATTCCTATTGGGGCTTCCGCTTGGATTGCACGCCTTTGTTTTATTTGCAATCTCCCAAAAATGCGGCAGCGAGTGGCACTGCGTTGGAATATGCGTTTTGCGCCCTTTTGTTTGTATTGATGCTTTGGGGATATGTGAAATTGTTTAAATCCATACACAACCATTTTTGCCCGTCGGAAGGTAAAAACTATGCCTATTTGCCGATGGTTCTGCTTTTCATCGCATTGTCTGTTGTTACGATTCGAGGAGGAGTTGGCGTTTCTGTGATGAATGTTGGCAGGGTTTATTTTTCTAAACACACGTTTCTTAATCATGCGGCGATAAATCCTGTTTGGAATTTCTTCAACTCATTATCCAAAAGCGAGGATTTTGTCTCTGATTACCGATTTATGGATGATGACAAGGCGAATGAGATTTTTGACAGTCTGATGATCAATTCCAAGTCTCCTTCCGATACCATTGTTCTAAACACATCACGCCCCAATATCATTTTTATTGTGCTTGAGAGTTTTGGAACCAATGTGTGTGAGGTGGTTGGTGGGGAGCCAAAACTGACACCTAACTTGGATAAAATTGCCAAAGAGGGCCTTCTTTTCACCCATTTTTATGCCAACAGCTATCGAACGGACAGAGGTCTTGTGTCAATTTTCAGTTCCTATCCTGGGCAGCCAGTGACTTCTCTGATGAAATATCCGAATAAAAGCGCAAATGTGCCGACTTTGCCAAAAGAACTGCAGAAAATGGGTTACGATTTGTCTTTCTGCTATGGCGGAGATGAGAATTTTACCAATATGCGATCGTATCTGCTCAATGCAGGGTTCGAAAAACGTGTTTGTGACTCGGATTTTAATTCGGCTGATTTGTCATCAAAATGGGGCGCTTATGACCATGTGGTGATTAACCGCTTTGTTGACGACTTGAATAAACAGAAAGAAACTCCGTTTTTCAAGGTTCTCCTCACATTGAATAGTCACGAACCTTTTGATGTCCCATTTCATAAATTTGAAGACCCTTATCCCAACTCTGTAGCTTATACGGATAGTTGTCTGGGCGTATTTTATGATCATTTCAAAAACAGCCCGTTTTGGGATAATACACTTTTGATTCTTCTCCCAGACCATGCTCGTCCTTATCCAAGTTCGATGTCAAACCAGGAGGAAGGACGTTATAAAGCACCGTTGATCTGGGCGGGTGGAGCGTTGAAAAAACATGGCGTTTGTGAATCGATAGGCTCGCAGATTGATTTGGGAACAACACTTTTGTCTCAATTTGGCGTCGATTCCATTCCTTTCAAATTCGGTAAAAACATGTTCTCCTCAAAAGCTCCTAAATATGCTTTTTATGCGTTCAATAATGGATTCGGATTCGTTGATAGTTCGGGCGTGTCGATTTACGATTGCGACGGACAAATGATAATTCGCGAGGATGATCCGTTAAATACGGAAAAAGGAAAGGCGTATCTCCAGTTGCTAATGGAGGATTTCAATAAACGTTAATTTTTTTGATGATTTTATTATATGGCAACCATATTGTTCGATTCCATAATCTACGGGCCAATAAAGAGCAGACGTCTTGGTATGTCGCTTGGTATAAACTTATTGCCCACCAATCAAAAACTGTGTTCATTTGAATGTATTTATTGCGAGTGCGGTTTCACCAAATTGGTGAAAGGCGCCCATATGCCCAAACGTGAGGATGTGAGAAAGGAATTGGAGGAGAAGCTGCAGCAGATGAAGGCACAGGGACTCAACCTTGACGTGATGACATTCGCGGGCAATGGCGAACCTACTTTGCACCCCGACTTTGCCGGCGTCATTGAAGATACTATTTCATTACGCAATCAGTATTATCCGGCAGCGAAAGTAAGTGTTTTGTCCAACGCGACAATGATTGGAAAGGAGTCGGTGTTCAACGCATTGCTCAAAGTGGATAATAATATCCTGAAAATTGATGCAGGTGTGGAAGAGACTGCAAAGTTGCTCGACCAGCCATGCTCTCCATCGTATAGCGTGAAAAAACAGGTGGAACTGCTTAAAAGATTCAAGGGTAATTTTACACTTCAGACCATATTCCTGCGCGGAGTTGTAAATGGGAAAGTGGTGGACAACACCACTCCTGAGGAAATCGCAGCATGGGTGGAAGTCGTCAAGCAGATACGCCCGAAAGATGTGATGGTCTATCAGGTGGATAGAGAAACCCCTGTGCCAGGCTTGGAAAAACTGTCGAATGAAGAGTTGAGCCGTTTGGCGGAGCCGGTTCGCCAACTCGGTATAAATGTCATCGTTTCTTAACGGTTCGGAAGATGGAAGAAGAAGTAAGGAGTGCTGCAAAAATGGTCTTTGATCTGATGCAGTCGCATCATCTGAAAATGGCTTCAGCGGAAAGCTGTACGGGAGGGAATATCGCCCATCATATTACTTTGCAGCCTGGAAGTTCTTCATTCTTTATGGGCGGGGTAGTAAGTTATTCCAATGATGTGAAAATCAATGTGCTTGGCGTAGATAAGGAGGCTATTGCGGCAAATGGGGCAGTCAGCCGTCTTGTAGTAGAGCAAATGGCGGAAGGCGCGGTGCGTGTTTGTAGCGCCGATGTCGCTGTAGCAACCTCAGGAGTGGCAGGGCCCGGTGGTGGTAGCCCGGAAAAACCTGTCGGCACGGTCTGGATCGCTGCCAGCAATGGAGTACAGACCATTTCCAGGTGCTTTCATTTCGGCGAAGACAGGGAGGAGAACATCATGTCGGCAACAAAAAACGCATTTTTTATGTTGAAAGAACTTGTTGAAAACCAAAAAAAATAGTAATTTTGCATCCGATACTTGAATAGAGGGAAGATGCACCCCGCTAATCAATTGTCAATAAAGTTAATAGAAAATCTGAATTGCAAATTTCTCCACGAAATGGGGCTCTGATTGTTACGCTGCTCTTCTGAGAGGAAGAGAATCAGGTGTTTTCCCGCGATTCTTATTGAGAAAACAACAATAAAAGAATAATAAAATGTCTAGAATTTGTCAGATCACAGGAAAGACAGCTCAGAACGGTAACAACGTTTCTCACTCAAAGAGAAGAACTAAGAGACTGTTTAATGTTAACTTGCAGAAAAAGAAATTCTTCTGGCCAGAACAGAATTGCTGGATTGAAATGAAAGTTTCAGCGCAGGCAATTCGCACTATCAACAAGAAAGGCTTGAACGCCGTTCTTCTTGAAGCTAACAAAAAAGGTCTTATCTAATCTTTTTAAAAAACTGAAAAATGGCTAAGAAAACCAAAGAAAATAGAATTCAGGTCATCCTTGAATGTACTGAAATGAAGGAAAGCGGTATGCCAGGCACTTCTCGCTATATCACTACTAAGAACCGCAAGAACACTCCTGAACGTCTTGAACTTAAGAAGTACAACCCAATTCTTAAGAAGTACACTATCCACAAAGAAATCAAGTAATTTTTCTCAAAATACTTTTAGAATATGGCAAAGAAAGTTGTGGCTTCCCTCCAGAAAGGTGAAGGCCGTACCTACTCTAAGGTTATCAAAATGTTGAAATCACCAAAGACTGGTGCTTATTATTTCGACGAAAAGATCATCCACAATGATGATGTGAAAGATTATTTGGCTAAGAAGTAAGCCGATATTCATTTTACGAAATATTGATAATCCTTCCGCTGTTTTTCCAGTGGAAGGATTTTTTTGTGGCCGTGGTTTGCCCTTTGTAAAAAAAGCCCCGAAAATCCAATTCCGGATTTTCGGGGCTTTTTATGATTTCAAAAAAATGTTATTCAGCTTTTGGTTCAGCTTTCTTTCTGGTGCGTTTTTTCTTTTCCACGCCTTCAGCTGGTGCTTCTGCTGCTTCTGCTTTGGCTTCCGCAGCTGCAGGAGCAGCTTCTGATTCTTCCACAAATTCGGTTTTTCCTGCGGCTGTAAGCAGGTTGTACCAGCGAATCACTTTCTTGATGTCGTTGTTGTGAACACGAACGCGATCGTAGTTTGGCAACACGGCGGCAAAGAATTTGTGGAGTTCTTCTGAGTCCTTCACGTTGATTTCAACCTGAGCACCGTTTTCTTTCTTCTTGATTGATTCGAACACGGAACCGAGGGACACTTCTTCGTCTTCTGTGAAGATTGCAATATCTGCCAAGGAAATTACTTTATCGTTTGAGTGCGCTGGTTTGCGGCGCTTTGTTTCTACATCTTCAACAATGAGGGAGTTGTTTCCCTGTGCAATGAGTTCGAACAATCCTGGCTGACCAGAGATTGATAAGATTCTTTTAAGCATAAATATAGATGTTAATGATTAGATTTATGTTGTTATTTATTATTCTTTGTTTGTTGCCGTTGTGCGGTCTGCGCAAAATTACAAAATTGCTATAACATACGGGCAATGTTTTGCGCTCTATGCGTTAATCTTTAAAGTCTTGCATTCGGCTGAGATATTTGCCGATGATGTCAAATTCAAGATTTACTTTTGTCCCGACCTCAATGCAGTGGAAATTGGTGTGGTCGTATGTGTATGGAATGATGCAAACCGTAAAGCGGTCTTTTTGCGAGTCGCATACGGTTAAACTGGTCCCGTTGACGGATACAGATCCCTTTTCTACTGTTACATAACCTTTGAGTGCCATTTCTTTGGTGACATTGTAAGCGAAGGTGAATACCCAACTGCCATCAGCCCAGGTCTTAGAGACGCATTCGGCTGTGGTATCTACGTGTCCTTGAACGATATGACCGTCTAATCTTCCGTTCATAACCATGCAGCGCTCCACATTCACTTCATCTCCCACTTTGAGCAAACCGAGGTTGCTTCGGTCGAGTGTCTCTTTGATGGCTGTGACTGTGTAACTATCGTTTGTATGACTGGTTACCGTCAAGCATACGCCATTGTGAGCGATACTTTGATCAACGCCCAATTCGTTGGCAAACGGACAAGACATGGTGATGTGCAAATTGCTACCGTCTTTATCCAGTGCCAATACTTTGGCTGTTGCTTCAACTATTCCTGAAAACATATATGGTGTGTTTCTTCTTATTATCTTTTTAATCTTTTATTTCTGCGTACAACTCAAACTCTTCCGCACCTGTGATGTGGGCTTGGTAGAAGTCTCCTATTCGCAGTGGTTTGTCTTTTGAAATCAGCACTTCCGGATCCACTTCTGGCGAATCGAATTCTGTGCGGCCGATATAGTATTCGCTTTCTTCTCGGTCAATAATGACTTTGAGGTCTGTGTTAATCTTGGATTCGTTTATCGAACGGGAGATGCGTTGCTGAACGGCCATAAGGTCATCTACGCGCTGCTGCTTTGTTTCAAAAGGTATGTCGTCTTTGAAGTTTATTGCAGAGTATGTGCCATCTTCTTCTGAATATGGGAATGCTCCCATACGCTCGAATTTTGCCCACTTGACAAATTCGATGAGTTGCTCGAAATCTTCTTCTGTTTCCCCAGGATGTCCGGTCAGCAGCGTGGTGCGCAAGTGTATGCCGGGAACCTCATCGCGAAGTCGGCTCACCAGGTCGTATGTCTCTTGCTTGGTGACGTGTCGGCGCATTTTGGAGAGCATATTGTCTGATATGTGTTGCAAGGCAATGTCGAGATAATTGCAGACGTTAGGACGCTCACGCATGACTTTCAGCACGTCATAAGGAAACTGTGCTGGATAGGCGTAGTGAAGTCTGATCCATTCCACACCGGGAATGTCTGCCATGCGTTGTGTAAGCTCAGCCAATCGCATTTCCTTGTAAAGATCCACTCCGTAATATGACAGGTCTTGTGCGATGACTTGAAATTCTTTCACTCCTTGCTTCACAAGCAATTTCACTTCGTCTAAAATCTCCTCGATGGGACGCGACTGGTATCTGCCTGTAATGATTGGAATGGCGCAGTATGAACAGAATCTGTTACATCCTTCTGCTATTTTCAGGTATGCGTAGTGGTTGGGCGTCGTAAGGTCTCGCTCAAGTGCAAGGCCCTGATTGTAGCTTTTCCCGATGTCGGTCAGGATTTCCTTCCAGTTGAATTTTCCGTAGTATTTATCTACTTCAGGTATTTCGGTTTGCAGCTCTTTGCAATAGCGCTCCGATAGGCAGCCCATTACATACAGCCTTGAAATCTTGTGCTTCTTCCTCAATTCACCTAAAGCTAGAATGGTGTTGACGCTTTCTTCTTTCGCGTCTCCGATAAACCCGCAGGTGTTTACGATGACGATGCCACCTTTGGGGCGTTCGTCATAATAGGTCATTTCATACCCCAATGCGGAAAGCTGTCGGCTAAGTTGCTCCGAATCAACAAGGTTTTTAGAACATCCCAAAGTGATGATGTCCACTTTATTGCTTTTGATCATGATGACTTAGTCGTTGAAAAGTGAATCTACAAAAGTTTTTTTGTTGAATATCTGCAGGTGGTCGATGCCTTCGCCCACGCCAATGTATTTCACAGGAATCTTGAATTGGTCGGAGATGCCAAGCACCACGCCGCCTTTTGCTGTTCCATCGAGTTTGGTGATGGCGAGTGCTGTGACTTCTGTCGCTTTGGTGAACTGGCGGGCTTGCTCAAACGCGTTTTGCCCGGTGGAACCGTCGAGCACAAGCAGCACTTCGTGTGGGGCGTTTGGCGATATTTTTCTGAGGACGTTTTTGATTTTCGTCAACTCGTTCATCAGGTTTACTTTGTTGTGCAGGCGGCCTGCTGTGTCAATGATGCAAACATCGGCATTGTTGGCTTTTGCGGACGATAGGGTGTCATAAGCTACAGAGGCAGGGTCGGCTCCCATCTTTTGTTTGATGACTGGGCAGCCTACTCGTTCGCCCCAAACCACCAACTGCTCAACAGCGGCAGCGCGGAAGGTGTCGGCGGCTCCAAGATATACCTTTTTCCCGTTGCGCTGAAACAGGTTGGCGAGTTTGCCTATGGTGGTGGTTTTCCCCGCTCCGTTTACACCGACTACCAAGATGACGTAGGGCTCATTCTCCGTCTGAGGAATGTTAAACCCGTTGAGGTCGCTGGAATTGTTTTCTTCGAGCATGCTGGCAATCTCTTCGCGCAAGATGCGGTTGAGTTCGTCCGTGCCCATGTATTTATCTCTTGCAACTCGGGCTTCGATTCGCTCTATGATTTTTGTAGTGGTGTCAACCCCGACGTCGCTTGTGATGAGCGTCTCCTCTAAATTGTCGAGCACTTCGTTGTCCACCTTTGTTTTCCCGGCAATGGCACGTTTGAGTTTGTCGAAAAAACCTTGCTTGGTTTTCTCAAGACCTTTTTCAAGATCTTCTTTCTCTTTGTCAATGTCTTCTTTCTTTTTAGAGGTGAAAAAATCAAATAAGCCCATAATCGTAATCTTATAATGCCAATTTATATGTTTGCTATCTGCAAAGATAGCGAAAAAAACGGCACTATCTATTGAGACAGTGCCGTTTTTGTGTTTTCTCGTTTATTTCACAATGATAGTGCTGCTGTTGATGCCTTCGGCTGTGTATGCTCGAATGAGATAAATGCCGCTAGGAAGGTTGTTGGTGCAGATTTCAATATCCCCCTCTTTCGCATTCTCTTTTCGTACAATCTGACCATTGACGTTGACCACTTCAATGCGGATCAAATCGCCGTTGTTTGTTACGTGGAAATGTCCTTCGTATGCCGGATTTGGATAGGCAATGAGTGTTTGTGGAGCGCATTCGTTCTCAATCGAAGATGTTGCCGACTTGAGTTGTATGCTTGTGGCGGAAAGTGCTGGTAATGTGATTGCTAATCGGTTGTTTTTGACGGAAACCTCACTTTTTTTCAATGCATTTTCTGTGTGGCTTACAAATGTTTCTGTCGTGGGCAGATTCGCGAATTGGACCGCATCGTAGGTGCCGTCTTTAATGGTGAAGTTCTGAATGTCGATAGTTATGTTTTCTGCATTTTTCTCGTTTCTGTTGACGAGCGTGATGGTCATTGAGTCGCACGCTTCGTTGATGGTAGGGTAGGCGGAAACCATCGCTTCGTCGCTGCTGCTTGCGTCGGCATAGATATTTTTGTTGTAACGGCTGAAAAGGTGAACGGTCTCCCACATGCCGGTTTGCCAGGTCCAGGGTGTGAAATACTCCATGCCGTTTTTCATTCCTTCGCCGATAAACGATGCGTAAGAAATGGCGGTGATGGCTGGTGAGAACTGACTTTTGATGTTGTGCTCGCCCATGGCGAAAGTGATGCCTCTGTCCGGACCGAAATATTGGTCAATCCAGTCTTGACAGCGGCCGAAGATGTATTCTTTTTTCAGATTGTTGTCCCACCCGCCGTTCATGGTCTTGATGCCATTGGCTTTGGAATACTCAAAATCCCTGTCAAACAGCACGCGATGGCATTGTAAGACTTCAGTGGAAGACGCGTCTTCTGGATAGAAGTGAATGTCGAAAACGTCGATAAGGGAGATGCCTTCTGCTTTTTCTGCTTCTGCCACTCGCTTGATGAAGTATTCAAGCCAGCAATAGTATTTCCCGTCAATTTTCAGATTTGCATTGCCACATTTGAACCAACTCCATTCATTGGCAGTGTTGGGGCCGCAGAGTTTCACATCCGGGTTTATGGCGCGAATGGCTTTGGCTGTTTCCACGTAGTGGTCGATGGCTTCGTCGAGCATTTCTTTTGTGGCCTCAGGATAGACGTCGTCGTGTGTTCCGTTCCATATCTCCATTTCGTTGTCCATGTTCCAATAGTTGAGTTTGCTCATGTCCAGTCCGAGGTCGTCTCTCCAATGGGTGTAAATCTCTACTGTGGAATCTGCTGGCCAATCTTGCAGATAGAGGGCTGGGTCTCCTTTGCTGATTACGTTGCCACTGGCGTCCAGGCTGCCCCCTCCGCACATGTTGGATGTGCACCAACTTCCCCACTGGCTTTTGTTGTAGGCCCAGTCGTTGAAATTATGTGCTTTGGAACTGGCTGCTTTGCCGATAAGTTGGAACCCGAACATCACCTGCGCATCGGGAAGTTCTGCCTGAAGGTTGGTCGCCGAGCGGTCCCAGTCGCAGTCGTAAACATTGTTGTACCAATCTGGGTGACTGGTGATTTTTTTCTTCCAGTTGTATTTCGTGGCATTGTTGCCTTCGTTCTGGCGGATGAAATGAATGCCGGCTTCTTGCGATTTGTTGATGACGTCGGTTGGAATGTCTGCCTTTTCATTGTTTAATACTCCGTTGCGTCCATAAAGATAAGGAGATACTTTGTGGTTGTTGGCCTTAGCATCTATTGTGATGGAGATTTGTGCGGCAGCAATTGGGCAGGAAAAAATGGTGGCAAGGATGAAATATAATGATTTCATGGTATTATGTGTTTGATTGTAAGTCATGAGTTCTTTGCAAATATATGTTTTTTTTGATGATTGTTGTGTTGCTTTCCTTAATATTATCGGCATTATGTTTACTTTTGTGCGATGAGAAGTTGAGAAAATGTCTTCTTGTCATAGGAAAGCCGAAAAAACATGAAAAAAATTCTAACTCCTATTTTATTTACAGCCTTTTTGTGTCTGGTAAAGTATTTTGTAACCAGCTTTTTCGTGGCACCCAGCGAAGAAGCGCACTCCACTGCTGACGAAGTGGCTGCTCAGGTTGGAAAACGGAAATTGTCGGTCTCCGGTCGTGTTGGTGAATATGATTTTGTGGATCTTGACTTGCCGAGTGGCACGAAGTGGGCGACTTGCAATGTGGGTGCAACTAAGCCTACCGAATACGGCGACTTTTTCGCGTGGGGCGAGACCCAACCGAAGGAAAATTATTGCTGGGAGACTTACAAATGGTGTACGGTTGATGCAAATGGGGATATAGACAAAGTTTCCAAGTATGTGCTAAGAAACTCATACGGTGAAGTGGACAACAAACAGGTGCTGGATGCGGAGGATGATGCTGCGACTGCAAACTGGGGCAGAGCGTGGCGCATTCCGACGAAAGAACAACAACGTGAATTAATAAAAGCATGCGACTGGGAGTGGGTGAAGGATTTTAATGGTAGTGGTGTGACTGGATATTGGGGTACCTCCAAGGGAAATGGTGAAACCATATTTTTGCCAGGGGGTGGTTTCATGGATGGCAACGCCCTCTACAAAGCTGGCAACCCTGGTTTTTATTTGTCGTCTTCGCTCTTCGAGGATTATTCGACACGTGCTTACTACATCTACTTCTATAATAGCGACTACATCTTCTGCTATCACAATTTTCGATACATCGGACAGAATGTGCGTGCGGTGGTTAATAATGGATTATAAGTTTATTTTTGCGAACTGCTTTTGGGGGACTTTTTATGGTTTTTTTCATCTGTTTTGAGTGAATCTTCAGTCGCAAGGGACATCCACTGCTCCTTTCTGATACATTTCAAATGCGTCGATGTCTATGAGGGTATCGTGTGGGCGAAGAAATCGTAACGTGTAATTATCAAGGTTTTTGTTTTTCCCCTTCAATAGTTTGCACCTTCCATTTTTTTTGTTTATATTTGATAAATAATTGAACAAAAATTTGCTCATGTCAGGAAAAATGTTGGCAAGCAAGCAAGCAAGCAAGCAAGCAAGCAAGCAAGCAAG
>JAGHUM010000117.1 GCA_018064855.1 Candidatus Physcocola equi | reverse complement strand
GCGTTTTTAGTAAAAATAGTCCATTGCATAGTTTTAGTAAAAATTAGTATAAATTCGTTGGCCAAAAAACATTACTAGTGCCAACTTGTATATAATTCCCTTCAAAAATTACTATAAACCCTATACGCTACACCGGTTTCCGACCAAAATGCTTTTGTTCCTCTATCATAAATTAGGTCGTTATACTGACAAGGAACAACAAGTCTGCCATATTCATCCACCAGCCCTTTTTTGTCGTTTTGGTCGGTTACTATATATATACTGTTAAATCCGTTCTCGAAATTTTTGTAGATGAACGGTTGAATAATCGACTCGTCGGGACCAATTAATCCATATTTGTCGTTTTGATCTTGGAAACAATAACAGTATTTGGAAATTGGTATAAATTGTTTGTATATACTTGGATGTTTTTCCCCTGCAAGAGTGATTATTCCATACATGCCTTTTTTGTCCTTGTAAATATAGGCTTCTGGAATATAGGTTATCATATCGTATTCTATTGGAAGCAACTGCTCGCCTTTGCTGTTGTAAAGACCATATTGTTCTTTTTTGTCTTTAACGATAATTAATTCGCTTTTTGTGTTGTTTTCTATTTCGTCGTAAATGCATGGTAGCAAGACTTTCCCGTCTGTGGAAATCATGCCCATTTGCTCATTACTGTTGCTGACAATGAAATATTCGTCGTTTACGTTTGTGATATTTGTGTATTTTAATGGTATGATCACCTTCCCTTCAACAGATACTACACCCATTACTCCTTCTTTTTCATATATAATGTAGTTGGTGAAGTCACTTCTGTGAAGTGTGTGTGTTGCCCCTTTAAACTCTTTTGGTGTCAGATTTATACCGTTTGGGTTATAAATATCTGAAGAACTAAAGAAATAGTATTTCTCGCTGTGAGAATCCGCTGGTCTTTCATATTCAAAGGGAATTACAACTTCTGGCGAAAGTATGTTGTGGATTTTCCCGTTGCTCGCATACAAGTGATTCTTATACATGCCCCATTTCCCGTTTTCTTTCACAGGTAGTGCCATTGAGTATTTGTTGAAATTGCTGTTGATGTTTAACGAGTCGAGATGCTTGTTCTTTTTGATAATCTCTTTCTTCCCGTTCTTGTGGGTTAGTTCCACAGCATTTTCTGTGATTTTGCTGGTGATGATGTCGGTTATTTTTTGCTCTTTTGCGCCTATGACAAATAATGTGTCGCTGTGCCAGACTAAAATTCGGTCGAAAGCGTACCAATAGCCATCTTTTACATCTGCTAAAATGGTTTTTCCGTCGGTCGAGAGAATATAAGATTTGCCATCTTTTTCTGCATGATATCCAATCACGTCTGGTACTTCTCCTTCTCCCCCAGCAACAATTTTTTCAGACCTGATGGATTTACCATCCTTCCTTTTCATGCCGATTTCACCGCTTGCCCAACCACTGATACTGGCAGTTTCGTTTCCTATTATTCTAATTTTGTCGTATGGTGATGTTGAAGTGGCAGGCTCTTTTTTAACGTACATACCCTTTATCCCGTCATAGGTGTATGTGGATGTTGTCATATTGTCTGATTCACTGTCGTTGTAATTGCGGACGGTAACAGTCTTGCCATTTTCTCCTCTGCTTAAATAGTCATAGACTGGTGGCAGTACTTCTCTTCCATTCAGGTCAACCAGACCATAGGTCTTTTCGTTTACCTCTACCATGACATATCCATTCCACCATTCTTTGCCCACATCGCTGTATTTGGCTGGGGTAAGGGTGTCTGTCAGGTGGATAAAACCTATTTTTCCGTCTTGCTCGTATGTGTACATTCCGTTTGGATAGTCAATGGCAGAGACTGAAGCGGTTGAACTAATGAATGTGATTAGCAACGCTGTTGTTAATTGGCTGGTTTTCATATTGGATAGAATGGATGTCTGCGGTTAATAAAAATGATTATGCTAAATAATAGTTTCATTCTAACTTATTTTGTCAAAGATACAATTATTTACCGATTTCCGCCAAAATGATTTCCTTTTTTTGCGAAATATTAACTTCCGGCCCATCGTACTCCTTTTCTTGAATTTCCTTTTTATTTTCCATTTTGCTCATTTTTTCTAACTTTTTTGAGATTATTCTACTATTCGCTTTTGTTTATCCACATTATATTTGCATTGTAAATAACTGCATTTTCTTTTATGACTAAACTCACCTCCATATTTTTAGGTTGTGCTTTGGCAACCTCTTTTATTGCCAGCGCTGTGAACAAAGTCAAATTTGATTTCGTCGTCGGTGTCGATGGCGATTTTAAGGCGGCTAAGGCTGCAGCGGAATCTTCTTCCAGCGCACGTTTCGTTATTTTCTTCCCAAATGGGAATTATAACATTGGTGCACAAACGGGCGACAGCAACCAGAAAACAACTCTTGGCAAAGCGAATGTGTCTTTGGTGGGACAAAGCATGAATGGCGTTACTCTCTATAACACGTCTTCGACAGAAGGCATCGGCGCTACTGCTACCATCTGCCTCAATTCCAAATGCGACAACACCTATATTCAAGACCTTACGTTGCAAAATAAGGCTCGCGTGGATGCCAATGCTGGCGCTAACCGCTACGTCGTACTGCAAGACCAGGCCAACCGAAACATCTTTAAGAATGTGAGAATGTTGAGCGGACAAGATACCTATTATTCGACTACCGGCGCAAGGCGCTCCTATCTCGAAGGATGTGATATTCATGGAACGGTCGATTTTATCTGCGGTGGTGGCGATATTGTCTTCAACAAGTGCAGCCTCTATCTCGAACAACGAAGCAATAACGTGATTACCGCCCCTGCTGGTACCGGAAACTGGGGGTATGTCTTTTTGAATTGTACCATAGACGGTAACGCTGTCAACAACGGACAATACAAACTGGGACGTTCTTGGCAGAAATCGCCGCGTTCTGTCTGGATCAACACCACCATGAAAGTCATTCCTAACGCTGCCGGATGGGGCGACCCTATGAATACATGTCCTGCACTCTTTGCCGAATACAACAGCCGAAACGCCAATGGCGGACTTGTGGATCTCAGCCAGAGGAAATCTTATTATTCTTGCTCTAAGGATGGCTCAACGGCTTATATGAATCCAGTCCTTTCTGCCCAGGAGGCTGCCAAATTTACTGTCAAAAACGTTTTGAGCAGTACAGACAACTGGCAGCCAGATCTGTTGGCAAAGGCGGCTGCCGCCCCTTCCCTCTCGGTCAAAGGTAATGTGATCTCTTGGAACCATGTGGAAGAGGCCCGTTGCTATGTGGTGTTCAAAAATGATGTCTATGTGGGCAATACCGCCGATAATTCGTTCCAGATGCCTGCCAATACTTCTAATAGTGATGTGTTTTATGTGCGTTCCGCCAATGAAATGGGCGGACTGGGCGATGCTTCCAATAAGGTGACCATGGGCGATTTGTCCGAACTTACCCCTGCTTTTTTCTTCTATTATGATAATGGCAATTTGTCGAGCAGCAATAATTCAGAGTTCAACAATGTCTGGACGTGCAGTGAAAACGATAAGGCCGATTACGCTTGGTCCATTTCCAGCAGAGATGATAAAAACATCCTCTATGGCAACGATATCGTTTATTATGGCAAAACGTATAAGACCTTCAAAAATTCCAATGGCGCTCAAAACACCTTCTTCTTGCCTGAAAATGTGAAACCGACCAAGGTTACGTTTATCGGGTATTCCAATGCAACCGATGGCACCGGATTCCTCACGGAAGTCAATGGAGAACAGCTTTCAAAAGAGTTTGCCGTCAATACGGCTGTTGCCAATTATCAGTCTGCTCCGTCGGTGGTCTCTTATGAATTTACCGAGGATGTATGCGATCATTTTACGTTCACTTTCAGCACCAAGCAGGTTTGCTTCATCATGGCGCTTGAGGTGGAGGAGGCAGATTGTCCCGATATCGATCCAGAGACTTCCATTGAAATGGTTGCCGCTGATGATGCGGATGCCGCTTCTCTGGTCTATGACTTGCAGGGTAGGGTGGTCCACAGTCCACTCCCAGGCAGATTATATATTAGAAATGGCCGTAAATTTGTGATTTGGAAATAAGATGTTGTATAAATATTAGTTGGAGATTTTTATATGTGTATTAGAAGTTGTTTAAATTTTGGGAATTATATACAAGTTGGCACTAGTAATGTTTTTTGGCCAACTAATTTATACTAATTTTTACTAAAACTATGCAATGGACTATTTTTACTAAAAACGCCTCTGGCGTTACGAATTAATACGAATTCAAATTTGGAGGCCTGCACATAATTAGTAAAAATTCGGAATGCCACAGGCATTCTTAGTATAAATCTGCAACCATCCAATAAATTTGAATTATTCGTAGAAATTCGTTGGCAAAAAAAAGTGCC
>JAGHUM010000098.1 GCA_018064855.1 Candidatus Physcocola equi | reverse complement strand
GGGCAGGTTGTGGTAGAGTAAAGATGTGCCATGGCGAAATTCGCTGTGGCTTTTTCTTTTTAGTCGAATCAGATATAACGATTTTTTGCCATCTACAATTGACATTTTTTTGTTTCCAGCCCTATTTAATAAAGTTAAAAACGTTAAATCTTCCCATTTCTGACTCTTCATAGAATCCACGCAATCACTTTTCTGCCGTTTAATATGTAAATAATTGATAGTAAAAGACTTGCAAATACCATAATTGTATTAGTCTGACGAGTGTTGAAATCCCAGACTCTGTAAATGAAATCGGGATGCATGCATTTTATGGCTGCACAAAATTGGAACACGTCAAGTTGCCGAACTCTTTGACGTATATTGCCCGCTCTTTATTTAGCGGTTGTACCGGGCTTAAAAGCATTGTGATTCCACCCAGCGTTTCCGAAATCATAGACTATGCCTTCTCTGAATGTACCAGTCTGACGAATGTTGAAATCGAGAATAGCAAAACCAAAATCTATAAGTATGCTTTTGAAGGATGCACTGGATTGCCTGCAGAAAACCATATTCATAATGCCAGCAGTAAGCCTGTTGTTTGATTAAAGGAAATCAACTTCGCATCTAAGTTGATAATCCATAGATAAATGCAGTTTATCAATCACAAAATTCCAGCCATATCCAGCCGAAAAATCACAAAATTCCAGCCATAAGCAATTCGTAAAATCAGCAACTTTGGCGGAATTACGAATTAGAATCCGCCAAAAGCCACCAAATAACAGCAACTTTGGCGGAATTAAACATTAAAATCCGCCAAACGCCACCAAAAATTAGTAACTTTGGCGGAATCTTAAACATCACGACTTTGTTTGATACAGAAAACATAATATATTTGTAACATAAAAACGATGGCAAGATGGAAGAAAACATAATAGGTAGAAATAGAGAGAAACAACAATTACGAAACATCTACGAATCCGACCGTTCTGAGTTTCTTGCAATATATGGACGTCGCCGCGTAGGAAAAACATTCCTTATACGTCAGTTTTTTGAAAATTCTATTATTTTTCAGACATCAGGAATGGCAAACACTGGTATGAAGGAGCAAATCAAACACTTCTACCAAGACATTTGCCGTTACGACAAACGAAACGAAACACGCACTAAACAACCAAAAGACTGGCAAGACGTCTTCTTCCTTTTGAACGACTATATAGAGTCTCTTCCTGAGGGAAGGAAAGTCATTTTCCTTGACGAACTTCCATGGATGGACACACCTGGTTCACAATTCATATCCGCATTAGAAGCCTTTTGGAACAGTTGGATGTCAAACCGTAACGACGTAGTACTTATTGTATGCGGTTCAGCCACTTCATGGATGATGGACAACCTCATCCGCAACCATGGGGGGCTTTATGGCAGACTTACCAGACGAATCTTCCTAAACCCATTCACTTTAGGCGAGGTGGAAATCTTTTTAGCAAAAAAAGGGTTCTCTCTGTCTCGTTACGAAATTGCAGAGTATTATATGATTATGGGAGGCATTCCCTACTATTTGCAGTTTCTAAACCCGCGTTATAGCCTCACACAGAATATCGACCAGTTGTTATTTCAACCTAACGGAGAACTATATGACGAGTTCTCAATGCTCTATGCCGCACTATTCCGCAATTCAGGCGACTACATAAAGGTAGTAGAGGCACTAAGCCAGAAAGGCTATGGAATGACACGAAAGGAGATTTCCGAAGTCACCAGCCTTAAATCGGGTTCAGTGCTTTCTCAAACACTATCGAATTTGGAAGACTGTGGTTTTATTAGAAAATACGAGAACTTCGACCATCCGAGTCAAAATTCCATTTACCAGTTAGTAGATTTCTTCACCTTATTTTATTTCCGATTCCTATCCCAAAGTTCAACCCATCACATCATGCATTGGGAAGCCATTCACAAAAACGGCCAATACTATGCTTGGGCAGGATTTTCCTTTGAGTTGTTAGCATTGCAACATATCGACCAAATAAAAGACGCATTACGAATAAGCGGAGTCTTTTCAAACAATTATTCATGGAGAAATGAGAAGACACAGATTGACCTGATCATCAACAGAGAAGACAACACCGTCAATATATGCGAAATGAAATTCAGCGAAAATCAATACTCTATTGATGGAGATTATGCCAACCGCTTGAAAAACAAAATAGATACGTTTAAGACTTATTCTAAGTTAAAAAACAAGTCGGTACAATTAACAATGGTCACAACATACGGCATTGTGCATAATTCGCATTCAAACATTATTCAAAACGAAGTAACACTCAACGATTTCTTCACAGAACTGCGCTACCAATAAAGACAGTAACACTGCTTTTTCTTATTTGATACTTTTACTCTGACTATCTATCAAGTAGGTGTATTGATTTTCTCCAATTTCACCGTTAAGGATTGTGTAGGGTTGGTTTTCAAGCAAACGTTGATTTTCCCACCTCAATATAGTTGAAAAAACATAGGTGCATAGAATTAAAATCATTATTCCACATTAGTACTGATGCGATTTTATCGCATCAGTACTAATCGGATAATATGAGTGAAAACCAGTTATGTATGCACACAATTAACGGAAACAACATGAACAACAGGAGAGAGTCATCTGAACTTTAATTATCATTTTTGTTTTTATGCAGTTGTATGCTGAAAAACTTCTATCGAAGAACTTTATTGGGCTTACTCCTCCCCAAAATACACCTTCCAGATGTCGTCAAGCATCATCTCATAATCGGCCTGACTGATGATGCCGCCCTTCGACAATATGATCATGCGCAGATCGTCGAACTGCTTGGCCGCCTCGGTATCTTGGAAACCCATCTGCTTGTAGAAATTGTATCGGCGCACACGCTGGGCTTTGTTGTCCGCATCCTGCTTGGGATCTTCAATATCCATCATCAACACATCATCCTGATACTGAGCAGATACCATTTTCAGCATTTCCGTTCCATACCCCCTCCCTCGCAATTCACTTTTCACCGCAAAATAAAACCACCACACGATGGAACTTTTTCGGTAAGTATATGTCAAACCGACAAACTCGTCTCCGTCATAATAGGCGTAAAACTCCACATTCGGCAAGTCCGTCAACAACCTTTCCCATCCAATTCGCTCATTGGATGGGAATGCCTCCTCATACAGATTTCTTATCTGCGCAGTATCGTTTGCCGACAGCGTAATTCTTTTCTTGCTGAGTACCATAATCAGATTTTCACATCCATCTCTTTCAAAGCGGCTCTCAACTTCTCCGCCCCTTCAAAATGCAAGGCATGAATACCCATGCGCTCGGCCGCATCCACGTTTTTCTGATTGTCGTCGATAAAGACACACTCCTCCGGTTTCAGATTAAAACGGGTGAGCAGACAATTGTAGAGCACAGGATCTGGTTTCAATATCTTCTCACGACCAGACACCACCATATCGTCCACCAAACGGAAAATACCCCAACGCTTGAATTCATCCTGCATTGTTTCGTCGGACCAATTGGTCAGTCCATAAATGGGATAACCACTCTGCTTCAAATCGTTGAGGAGCTGCACCATGCCTGGCACTTCTTTGGTCACCATCTCGTGCCAACGCGATTGATATACACGTATTTCCTTTTCCCATTCCGGGAATTTAGCCACCAATTCCGCCACACCCACATCGAAGGGTTTGCCCTTGTCCATCTGGGAGTTCCATTCCGAAGTGCAGATGTTGTCGATAAACCATTGCGCTTTGTCTTTATCTCCAAAATAGCCGTCGTACAGGTTATGCGGATTCCAATCGATCAATACTCCGCCAAAATCGAATATTATATTTTTTATCATGATTCTAAACTGAAAACAAAGAGGCTGCCTGAAAAATAATCAGACAGCCTCTTCTATTGCAATATTACTTTAATACATAACTCACATAAGCGAATTGCTTGCTGTCTGGCGACCACGAATTGACATTGATCGTGCCCTGTCCGCCAAACAACTCCACAATGGTTTTAGGCGCGCCGCCTTCAGCCGGCATCAGTCGAAGCACCACATTCTTGTTTGGAAGATGTTCGTCTGGCTTCAAATCGCCTTTGTGATAAGCCACATACACCACCCATTTCAAGTCGGGAGAAACATGAGGGAACCAGGAGTTGAGGTCTTCATCAAACGTCATTTGTGTTTGCTCGCTTCCGTCAGCCTTCATGCGCCACACCTGCATCAGTCCGGTCTTCACCCAGTTAAACCAGATGTGCTTGCCATCCGGACTATATTCCGGACCATCGCTCAAGCCGTCTTTACCAAGGGTATGACCCACTTCCACTCCACTTTCCAAATTCATGGTGTGCACCACATGGGCATCGCCACGGAAAGCGCAGTAGGCCATCGATTTCATATCGGGGCTCCATCCGTGAAGGTAACTTGGTCCCGTCGGCGTCACGCATTTCGCTTCTCCGCCCTCGAAAGGAAGGACATAGATGCGGGAATTGCCATCTTCCGCTGTATGGTGGCTTACCGCAATAAACTTACCGTCGGAAGAAATCACATGGTCGTTGTTGCATTTTTGTGCAACGCCAGACTCAATCAGTTCAGGCTCTGAACCGCCATCAACACACAAGCGATACAATCGTCCGTTGGAATTGAAGACAAACCATTTCCCGTCGGGAGACCAGTTGGGTGCCTCTATCAAATAGGGGAACTCCTTCACCACTTTATGACTGGCTGTGGCCATGTCATAAACTTCTAATTTGCTAATTACTTCGCTCATTTATGTTAAATTAAGGGCGGGAAGAGCTTCCAGAGTGGTGCAAAATCACTTGAAATCAACACTTTTTTCTTCTCGCTAAAAATTGGATAATCAATTATACGACACTATGGCCAGATGGTTTTCTTTCAGACGCTTGAGTTGCATTTCCACCAAGGCGTACGCGCTCGACATCTGCTCGCTGCGCGGTGCGGAAAAACACTTTGAACGGAGCAAGGAAGCCCAGTTGTTGTCTTGACTCAAATCGTAGTTGCACAGCATGACTCGGTCGTGCTCCGACTTGTCTTCGCCGATTGCGCCTTCCTTATACTGCAAACACATGTTGCTGCCCTCCTCCAAATTGGTGAAAATGGCCTCTATCTGTTTGCTGCTGAGCGGATCCAGATACGGATAACTTTTGCCCATAAGATAATCCGACAGTTTGAAATCGGAAATCTGATTCAATAAGATGTCCACCAGGCTCTGCTTCAATCCGTTTTGGAATTGAACAACCGAACTTTGGTTCACTTTAAACTTGTCGATATAGTCGTACAAGCAGATGCCCGCGGTCAGCGCGTCTTTCTGCTGATCGAAATAAGCATCCAGTTTCTTGTTGCTGAGCACCGAATAGAATGGAGCCTTCAAGTTGGCATCCATGCCTTCCACTTTCTCGCTTTCTTCTTTGTGCCACTGTTTCAGAGTACCCACGAAGGCTTTGGTCTCCAAATATTTGGTGTGAATCTCGTTTTTCAGGGAGTGCATTTTGTCGAGTACCATGCCCGCGATGTGGCAACGCAGTCCCAGAATGTTGCTTTCGCGCTGCAGTTTTGATATCTTTGAATTGATTTGGCCCAAACGTTCCTCCCAATAAACCTCAGCCTTTCGGATCTGAGCTCTGTAATGGAAGAACACCACAATCAGCAACACAAACAACAAAATACCAGCACCAAGGATGAGCCACAACTCATCCGGCCAACTCTCGATATAATAACTGATGATGAACGGGCAGGCCGTCACAGCCAAGGCCGTAAGCAGCAAAGCAATCTCCCCTTTCATGTAGCGCTTCTTCTTGTCCTGCAAGTCTTCCGAACGCTCATTCTGGGCCTGTGCATACAGTTCTTTCGTCGCATTGATACTGCTGGCCATTCGGTCCAACGAACGGTTGCTGATCAATGTACGGTTGGCATTGTTGCAAAGCGTCTGCACCAGTTTCTCATATTGGCTGCGGTAGAAATAGTATTTCTCGCTGAGCACCTCCAACTTTCGCTGCTCTTCCTGAATCAGGTTGCGAATGACGCCGGCTTGAATGTCGGCATCCACCACGGTGAAATCAACGACCAGATCCTGCTTATAAATGTTGGCTTTCGGAGTCAACTCTCCTATTTCATTCCCGTTTAATGATACGTTGGTGATGATATAAGCGTTTCTGACAATTTTTGCCTTCTCATCGCTGACAAACGAATATGGGATGTAGCAATAACCATCTCGGCCGAATTTGTCGCCCCACGAATTGCGAACCACAAAGACTTTCTGCTCATCGGAATATCCCACCACCACCATGGCATGGAATCCACACGAACTTTCCAACTCAGTTTGCGTCGGCCAATTCACAAAACCCTTGGTGGCGTCGAACGACTCAAACATCTTCATGGAGATTCCTATCGGGTATCCATCGACCAACGCCGACTTGAAATGCTCTACGCTGACCTGGACCGATTTGGCCGATTTTATCAATCGGGAATGAGCCTCTTCATAGGCTACCGGGCTGGGTTCTTTGTCGAACACACGAGCGTCGTAAGGGAACGAGTTTTCCAAGCAAACACCCGTATCGCTCACATTGTGAATCATATCGTAGAAGGTGGTTCCTTCATCCTTCTGCTCGTTGCCGTCTTTCTTGCGCACCGTGTAATACATAAACGCCTCACTAAGGTCAACATCTTCCTTAAAGAAACGTTTGTATTGGTACTCCATCATGGAAGCCACAGCAAATGCCACACACGCGCCTTGCTCTCCCTGCGTCTTGATTGGGGCAAAACCCGAACGCAGATCCACCGCTTTTTCAGTGACGGCATGCGCCACATACTCATCCTCCAGCACTTTGTCTTCCAAAGTGTTGAGTCGGAAACGGCCGCCTCCGAATTGGAAAAGGTTGCCATTAAGATGTTGCTCAATCTCCTTGGCATCTTCCAACTGGCCATTGAGTTGCTCCAGCTCTGTCGTCTTTTTACGGATATACTGCGTGCTTTCTTTCATTTGGGCACGCAACGCCTTCATGTTCTGCAACGGAGAAACGACCTTGCCATCTTCGTTCAATGGCTCATTTAAGACACGGATGGGCTGCTCGTCTTTGTGCTGACTGACAAAATGCTCAATGTCGGCATTTTCAAGAGTCACAAAATGCTCCACGCTGTCGGTAAAAAGATCGTCGATAGAGATCAGTTGGTTGTTGAACACATAGCCCGACAGCAGAGAGTCGTCTTCGCCAAGCAACTGCGCCAAAATGGCCTGCTTTTCGGGCAAAGACATGTTTTCATCTTTTATACAAGCCTGCAACTGAGTGGTAATATGCGACAACTGGTCATCCATCGCCGGAGTCACGTTGGCCACCACCACCTGCTGCGTTAGTTTGGAATCTTTCAATTGAGGATCCACCTGTGCGTTCCAGAAATTGTTGAACAATCCCAAATGAGGTTTGAGGATGGCATCGGCACGCAGGCTTACACTGTGGGCGTCCACTTTCTCCTCCATCACGCGCTCTCTGTCCATAACGTGCAGATATGCCCTGCGAAGAAGGTAGTGAACGTAATAATATTTATCCATTCGCAGCACGGAACACCCGGCTGCAAACACCAAACGCTCTTGATCGAAGTTATCGACAAACACACGCGAATAGTTTTCCGTACATCTCAAAGCAAACTCGCCAATCACACCTGCGATGGTTTCAGCATCGAAGTTCAACGATATACCTTGCTCGTTTACATTCTGATAGGCGATGATATGATTGAAATGCGTCTGTCGGTCCAACGCATCAAACGCTTTCTTCAAATTTACGATGTTGATCAATGCGGTCTTGGCGGCAGACAGAATTTCCTGACGGGTGACGCCTTCCTGATCTTCCATGCCAAGCACATTGTTCAAATCGGGGCAAAAACAGGTTACGTCAATGTCAAATCCCACCATCTGATCGGTCAGCGAATGAACGATATTTGCAAACACATCCACTTCTGCCGACTTTGAATGGGTGTCTGACAAAGGCAGGAATGCCGACACAAGCAACTCGCTGTTCGACCCTCGGTTTTGCACCGTCACCAATGATGAATGGAGTTGTCTGAAATAGTCGCTCAACTCGGTCTTCATCACTGCGGGATCTGTGCTCAAGGTCTTCTCCGGACGGACTTCAACAGCATAACGCCCTTCCAGGTCTGAATCAAACCCGGTGGATGCGGATTCCTGCCAAGCCACTTTATCAAGTTGCCATGCTCCGGATTCCGACTCTTTGTGGACGCTTACCACATTGAAAAAAGGCAAAACCTGGTCTGCGCCATACATGAGCGCATAGCGTTTCACCGCTTCGCTCATGTGCCGCAGATCGTCTCCGATGAAAAGAAGGACCGTGTGTCTCATAATCCCTGATTTACAATTCTTTCTTAACGAAATTTATTTCGTTGGTAATCAATTCGCGAACGCTCTCAAATCCCTTTGCCTTCAACTGGTCGTTGGTCATATTCACCTGCGAATATTTGGCCAGATAATCCAATTTGGCATCAGCGATGATACCATTCAAGTATTCCGAGCCCTTGCTGCTCTGCAAGTTGTCGAAGAACTCCTGGAACTGATTGCCGTATTTGTTTTGCTCGCGTTTGAAATTCTTGAACGCATCGTCGCGGTATTTGCCGAGCGATACCCAATAGTCGTCGAGCGGATCACCGTTTTCGTTGTCTTTGATCTGATAAGTCTCACCGGTATTACGGATAAGTCCGAAGATCAAGCCCTTGATCCACATTGCGAGCGAATCGTCAACTTCTTCCTGTGGCATCAGGCTGTAACCTTCACGCTGCATCTGTGTGTAGAGGCTGTAGTCGAAATGGTATTTTTCCGGATCGCGCTCATACGCACGGTTGCTATAGCTGAAGACTGGCGCCAACTTAAATGCTGGGAATACAGAAATCTGACGATATACAATGATACGGTCCGACGAGCCGATGCTGGCAAAATTGACGGTTGGAGCACCCTCAATCTGGTTCTTGAAGCGGTCGCCCTTCGCAAAAATGGAATCAGACATATCTGGCACACCCACATAGAAGATGTCCGATGGCTGTTCCTGTGTCATGTAGCCATGATCGTTGATGGTAAACAATGGCATCGACTTGCTGATACTCAACTTAATAGTGCGGTCGAGTTCTTTCGGATCCATTGCGCGGAGCACTTCCTCAATGTTTTTGGCACGCCATTCCTTCACACCTGGCAGGCTGTCGGTATAAGCGAGCAGAGACTTCATGTTTTCTTCGCGTGGCTGGTCGGCAAAGTCATACACATCGTTGGTGTAGCCAAGTGCCTTCAAAAACTCGTTCACATTGAGTTGGCTCTCATCAATTTCTATGCTGGTGGCATAACTGCGGCCAAGGTCGATCTGGAAAGTCTGATTGCCTTCTCCAGTCGCATAGTTCTGAAGTCTGGTGAGGCGGTCGCTGAGGTCTTGGTTGACCAAACCGATCATTGCCTCAATATCGTTGATATGGTCGATTTCCTTCTGCAAGTCGCCCAAGAAGGTATTGTAGAAACGGACAGCAGCATTGCGGCGGGCAATTTCACGACCTGCCACAGCGGCGTTCATCGCATTGACTTCCACATCCTCCACTTTTTCCTTCAACGTGCTTGGGAGTTTGAAGAACTTGCCATCCACTTCTATCAAATCGTTGATTGAGGTAAGAAGGATGGAATCCAAAGCCGGTTTTTTGTCAACCAGACTTTGGAGTTCAGTGTTCATTTCAGTCAAGAAGATTGCGATCTGATCGTTGATCTCGCTCAAAATATTCTTCACGTTGCCCACACCGGCATCGGCATTGATGCGCTCGATGACCATTTTACGAAGTTCCGCTCTGCATCTCGCTGAAAGTTCGGCAATCTTTGCATCCACTTCGTCGCTCTTCATCTCTGTAGTCTTCAACCACATATCCACCTCATTCTTGGCGTCTTGGTTGTTGTTGAGACTGAGGTTGGTCTTTGGCTGCTTTTTGCCAACGTAGTCAATGACATTGTCGAATCCCTTGTTTTCGCGGATGTTCACATTTTCCGAGTCGATCCAGTTGTTGGCGATGGCATTGACGTCGGCTGTCGTGTTAGTCATGCGGGTGAGCAGGCGCTTTGCGTACTTGATAGAAGCGATGTCCGCCAAAGTGGCGCCACGGAACAAGATTTCACAGATACCAATACCAGCCGCCCATGCTTTCTTGTTGATGACGTCCATCGATCCGTT
Source organism: Candidatus Physcocola equi (assembly GCA_018064855.1). GTDB lineage: Bacteria > Bacteroidota > Bacteroidia > Bacteroidales > Paludibacteraceae > Physcocola > Physcocola equi. The sequence goes on along the minus strand of JAGHUM010000098.1, from coordinate 3,231 downwards.
TTCAATCTGCTTGTTCACATTGTCCATCACGCTGGCAGCAGCAGCCGAAAGTTCGCCTGCCGAGGTAGCCACTGCAAGTCCCACCATTTCGCCCAACTGCGATACGTTGTCGTAAACGTCGCCATTGTCATTCTTGTTGTCGATGAAGAAGAAAGTGTCGAACGGACGATCTTCATAAACCTCAGTCGAGTCAATATAATCCACTTCGTACTTTTCCGAAGAGTTTCTGCCCAAGTGCATCAGTTGGTCGAGGTCTTGAATTGCGCCAAAGGCGTTGGTTTTCACGTTGCTTACGCCTGTCTTTGCCATCAACTCAAACACATCCGGCAAAATACCATAACCTGCGATTTTGCAATCGTTGTTCAAAGCCTTGCGTACCAGCAACGCAGTGTCGAGGAATGTGCCGCAACCTGTGCCGCCGCAAAGTGAGAATACGATATGCACCTCTATCTTGTCGCCCAGCACTTCAAACTCACGGTTGGAAGCATTTTGCGCATTGGAAATGGAGGCAATGGTGTCGATAAGTTTCTTTTGGATGTTCTTATAATTGACAATCAATGCAAAACGGCCGTTGGAACGGAACTGTCCCGCACCATTTTTCATACCGGTCAAAAAGCCATAGTTCTTTTCGTGGAACCAACTGAAATGGCTCTTATAACGATTATAGATCGAACGTGGGTCTTCACATTGAATAGGCATCTGCTCCACAATGTCCAACTTGACAGGACCAACCTTGGAAGTCAGTGATTTTTCATAAGCACCGCCATCGGTGTCAATGCCCAGGAATGCAATCATTGGGGGCACTTTGCCGTAGGTTTCCACAAACATTCTCTTTGTATGCAGCAGCGCATTCATACCTGTGCCGCCAAGGCCTATGTAAAGGCATCTTCTGATTTTTGCCATATATTTAATTTTTTTCTTTATTTACAAACTTAACAATTTTTCCGCATAACTAAAACACCGCTTCGCTGATTTTCTCAGCAATCCGGGGAATGGACCAAAATGGAATTGATCAACTGACAATCATCGTAGCCTTGCGGTCTTCTCCGTTTTCATATTCCACTTTTTCTATGGTATATTCCCCGCCGCGTTCCAGCGTTCCGGTCGTGGTATCCACCATATACTTGCTGTGGGTGAGCAACTTCATGCCTTTTTTGTGTGCCACAAGTTCAGCCTCATCTTTCCAGAAATCATTCACCTCATAGACAATCTTTCCTGTGAAAACAGCGGAAAGAAGCCCTTGTGACTGACGCTTGTTGGTAAACACCACCTTATAAACGCCTTTCAGTTTGCGGGTGGAATAATATGGGTCTTGGATGGTGTAACTGCCCACCTTGGAGATGCGTGGGAAAAGGATGAAGCGAAGCAGACACATCCACAAGAGAAACAATGCCAACAATATGACTCCGAACCAGAACAATATGGTTTTGAGCGGATTCCAGTCAACATCGTACTTTGAACGCAACGTCTGTTCATAAACCGTCGGAGCATCCTCGTTGATGCGTTCAAGTGAAGAAGAGCCGATTGCCTTTATGTTGAGATATCGCTTGCCTTCTTTCGCCTCCGGCTTGTAAACAACACCCAGACAAGCAGCATCGCCGGCATTCAACGTAAATTGGTTGCCAGCCAGTTTTTTCCCATTGAGATATAGTTCAAAATCTTTCAATCCGTCGGCATCCTTGCATTCAAAGGTTGCCGAAGAGTGGTCTTTAAACGCCTCCCTGTTAAATTCAGCGCTCAAATCAGTTTTCAGTGTGTCTGGCGTTTTGGCATCTTTCCACAAGAAAGCGTCATAGTAAGAGGCTGAGCCGATGTTTTTTTCTTCGGCAGGCATCTGGAGCAGGCGCTCTGGTTTGTTGATCACCCTCACTTTTACATCCTCGTTCAAAATCTGAATGTCGCTGGACTGCACTTTGAAAGAGAAAACATATTCCGCAGGCAGTTCCTGATTGAGTTGCTGCTGTGACTTCAGCGCTGTGATTTTCACTTTAAAGCGGCCGTTCTCAATCTGTCCGTTTTCAAGTTCCACAGAAAAATAAGGGTTAGACGCCACCGAGTTACCTGCCGTCTGTTCCTTTTGCGGCACGGTCACAGTCTGGGAGTAAGTAAACAATCCATCAACTTTCTTTTCCGCAACCACCGTGACAGACATGGAAGGGTTGGCACAAACAGACGCCTTGGCGGCGTACCTTCCGCTGGCCGAGAAGTCAAAAGTCCGGACACTTTCCTTGTCTTGTGTGTTAATGGTGATGAAATGCGGAGTGAAACTACCGAAAGGCTTTGGATGTCCGTTAGCATCAACAATATTGACACGATCACAGGCTTTGGCAGCCTCCGTTATGGCATTGTTGCGGGCATGAGATGTCAGCATCACATAGTAGGCATACGATCTGTTGTTGAGCGAGCACCAGTTACGGATTCGTTTGCAGAGTTCATCCGTTCCCTTGCAGTTGTCGTCACCGTCAGTCAGCAGGAAGAAATAGTTGTCTTTCTTGTTGTCGAGCAGTTTCACGCCAAGATCCCAAGACGAGCAGATGTCGGTATTGGTCGGATTACCGTCCACCAACTTGTCCAGTTCAGCCTTTATCTTGTTCCAATCAAAAGAAGAACGCTGGAAAGAGATGGGGGCAGGATTGTATTTTTCCCCCGTAAACGGCACTACCGTGATAGTCGAACTGTTTTCACGGGTTTCTATATCGTTTTTCAGATAATTGCAACTCTCATTCCAAATGTCGGGCGTGCGGCCCTGATAACCTTTCATCGATTTGGTACAATCGAACAAATAGATATAATTGCGTTCACGCTGGGCAAAGACGTTGGTCATAAAGCAGAGTGAAAACAACAGCATTACAATCCTCAACATTTCTCTAAGGTAATTTTTCATTGTTTTACATTTTTACCACTAAAATACATTATTTTTCTCATCGTTGCAAACTTAGAAGCTGTTTAAATTTTTGCGAACTTCTTCTTTTGGGCTTTTATAGGTCTTTCTCGCAAAAATATATCATTATAATCTGCGTAAATGACAAAGATTACATACATTTACACAAGAAATAGCAAGGAAATGAAACAAGATTTATTTAGGGAATTATATACAAGTTGGCACTAGTAATGTTTTTTGCCAACGAACTTATACTAATTTTCTCTAAATTAATGCGTAGAACTATATTTTCACTAAAAACGCCATTGGCGTTACGAATTAATACGAATTCAAATTTGGAGGCCTGCACA
>JAGHUM010000052.1 GCA_018064855.1 Candidatus Physcocola equi | reverse complement strand
AAATCGCTTGAGGATTAGAAACTGTTTATATTTTTGTTGGAGATTTTTATAAGTGGATTTTTCAGGATGTTTTGAAGTGAATCTGAAAGGAGCAATGGATGTCCATTGTGACTGAAGATACACTCAAAACAGACGAAAAAGACCTATAAAAAGCCCAAAAGAAGCAGTTCGCAAAAATTAAACAGCTTCTTATTATTCGTACGATTGGCAAAGTTACAATAATAGAAAGACAAAAGAAAATTATAAACCGAAAGTGCAAACAAATTTGGCAAGTTAAGCGAATAAAGTTAATTTTGCAAGGACTAATCAATATAGCAACATGAAAATCGGTACTATAGAATTCGGCGAATATCCACTCTTCCTTGCTCCAATGGAAGATGTAACAGACCCTGCTTTCAGAGTGCTTTGTAAAAGATTTGGCGCAGACATGATGTACACTGAATTTATTTCAGCGGACGCATTGATTAGAAATGTCGCTTCAAGCGAGAAAAAATTAGACATAAGCGAATCAGAAAGACCAATCGCTATTCAACTATATGGTAGGGATCCTGAGCCCATTGCCGAAGCAGCAAAAAGAGCAGAGGAGGCAAAACCAGATATTATTGACCTGAATTTCGGCTGCCCGGTCAAAAAAGTAGCAGGAAAAGGTGGAGGGGCAGGATTGCTGAAAGATGTACCTAAAATGCTGGAAATAATAAAAGCAGTAGTGAATGCGGTCAAAACACCAGTCACAGTCAAAACACGATTGGGCTGGGATGAAAACAGCAAAATCATCACCACATTGGCAGAGCAGATTCAAGACTGCGGCGCTCAAGCCCTCACCATCCATGGCAGAACCCGTGCGCAGATGTACACAGGAGAGGCAGATTGGACACTCATCGGAGAGGTGAAAAACAATCCAAGAATCAAAATTCCAATCATCGGAAACGGAGACGTAACCACTCCTGAAAGAGCAAAAGAATGTTTTGAAAAATATGGCGTTGATGCTGTCATGATCGGTAGGGGAAGCATTGGAAGACCATGGATTTTTGAAGAAATACGCCATTTCATCAACACGGGAGAACTCCTTCCACAAAAAGATTTTTCATGGTACCTCAACATACTGAAAGAACAGGCGGAAAACAATATTGAGATGCTTGGCGAACAAAGAGGCATTGTGCACACTCGCCGACATATCGCCACCTCCACCCTATTCAAAGGAATCGACAATTTCAAACAGACAAAAATCGCAATGCTGAAAGCATCCACCAAAGATGAACTTTTCAACATTATGGATACAATAGAAAAAAACTTTGATGTTTCACGTGAAACAAAATAATAATGGCTGACATTTCTGTCAGCCATTTTTTTAAAAAGATAAAAATTAGTGAGCCTCCAACCAGTTCTCACCTACTCCACACTCCACATCTAAAGGAACGGATAAATGCATTGCATTTTCCATTTGCTCTTTCACAATTGATTTGACTTTTTCTAATTCATCTGGATAAACAGAAAAGTTCAATTCGTCGTGTACCTGCATGGTGAGTTTACTTTTAAGATTATTTGCCTTAAATTCATTCAGCACATTTATCATCGCAATTTTAATAATATCGGCGGCAGTTCCCTGAATTGGCGCATTCACCGCATTTCGTTCAGCAAAAGCACGAATATTTCCATTTCGTGAATTGATGTCCGACAAGTAACGCTTACGATGCAACATTGTTTCAGCATAACCCGTTTCACGCGCTTTTTGAATGGAAGATTCTATAAACTCTTTAACTTTAGGATACTGTTCAAAATATCCATCTATCAACTGTTTTGCCTCATCACGGGAAATCTGAAGACGCTGACTTAAACCAAAAGCGGAAATACCATAAATGATTCCGAAATTGGCTGTCTTGGCTTTTCGACGCATATCTTTCGTAACTTCTTCCAAAGGTACACCATAAATTTTGGCAGCAGTCGCCGCATGCACATCAAAGCCTTTTTGAAATGCTTCAAGCATAGAAGGATCTTGACTCAAATGAGCCATAACACGCAACTCAATCTGACTGTAGTCGGCAGATACAAAAAAACAACCTTCCTCTGCAACAAAGGCTTTTCGTATGTCTTTTCCCATTTCATCACGAACTGGAATGTTCTGCAAGTTAGGATCACTTGAACTTAAACGACCTGTTGATGTTACTGTCTGATTATACGAAGTGTGAATCCGGCCGGTAGTAGGATTAACCATTTTTGGCAAAGACTCGATATAAGTGGAAAGCAATTTCTTAAGCGCGCGATAGTCTAAAATCTTATCAATAATTTCATTCTTTCCTTTGAAAGTTTCAAGGACGGCTTCTGTCGTAGAATACTGACCTGTCTTGGTTTTCTTTGGTTTGTCGTCAAGTTTAAGCACATCATAAATCAATTCACCAACCTGACGAGGTGATGATATATTGAACTCATAACCAGCCAGCTTGTAAATCTCTTGTTCAATGTTGCTGAGTTGTTCATTCAAACTAACCGACAGTTTGGAAAGTTGTTCCACATCAACAGTGGCACCATTCAACTCCATATTGACCAATACAGAAACCAATGGCATTTCAACATCTTCAAAAAGTGAAGTCAACCCATTATTTTTTAGTTCAGGTTGAAGTTTGTTCCACAGTTGAAGTGTGATATCGGCATCCTCACAAGCATAATCGGAAAGACGTTGATGATCTACCAAACGAATGTTGAGATTTTTAGACGCTGATGTGGAGGTCATTTCTTCATAAGTGACCGTTTTATAATGAAGCAACGTTTCCGCCATATAATCCATATTATGCTTCAACTCTGGCTGCAACAAATAATGGGCAATCATAGTGTCGCACAATTTACCATTTACCTCAACACCATAATGAGATAGCATCAAAATATCAAATTTCATATTTTGACCAATCTTGACAATAGATGAATTTTCAAAAATTGGTTTGAACTTATCAACAATTTTTTGACACTCTACCCTATCATTTGGTAAATAGACAAAATATGCCTCATTTTCTTTCCAAGAGAACGACATACCAACCAATTCAGCCGAAAAAGTGTTAATTCCGGTCGTTTCTGTGTCAAAACAGAAAAAATCAGTGGCAGAAAGAATAGCGACAAATTCATCTATTTCTTTCTCATTTTCAATAAGTTTATAATTATGTTTGGTTGAATTTAAGTCGCTGAGATTTGCGTGAATAATTTCTTCTGATTCATTGGTCGGAAAATCATCAAAAAGAGAGAGTTGTTGACCCACTTTTGGAGCGGAACTTTTTGCAGGAGTGGAAGACAACTCTCCGCCATGCTCTTTGAAAAGAGCACGCATTTCATACTCGTTAAAAATTTTCAGTAAGTCAGGTTTGTTTTCCGGTTTTCTTAAAAGTTGTTCCTCGTTAAACTCAATAGGAGCATCCAAACAAATTTTTGCCAATGTATAACTAAGTCTGATTTGATCAACACAAGTTTGAACTTTCTCTTTTAACTTACCCTTGAGGTTATCAACATTTTTGATGATGTTTTCAACATCGCCATACTCTTCCAAAAGTGTGTTCGCAGTAACAGGACCAACACCAGTGCACCCTGGTATATTATCAGAACTATCCCCTACCAAAGCCAAATAGTCGATCATCTGTTGTGGCGAGGATATTTTCCAGTTTTCTTTCAACTGTTCCAAACCAATGATATCGTACCCACCATTCTTGGAATTAGGTCGATACATTTTTACATTTTCCCGAACTAACTGAGCATAGTCTTTATCAGGTGTGAGCATATACACTTCAAAACCAGCCTGTTCGGCAAGGTGGGACATTGTACCAATAATATCATCAGCTTCGTATGAATAATTCTGATCATCAGTATCATACGGAGAATGATTGAGTTCAAGAATTGGAATATTATAGGCTTTGAGGATGTCTTTAATAATAGGGATAGCCACTAAAATATCCTCTGGGGTTTTCTCACGTTGAGCCTTGTATTGGTCGAAAATCTTAAAGCGGAATGGCCTTACATTACCATCAAAAGCCACAGCAATATGGGTGGGCTGCTCCTTGGCGATTATTTCATCGAGAACACGAACAAAACCGACCATTGGAGAGGTGTTTACTCCCTTTGAATTGATTAAAGGACGTTTTGAAAAAGCAAAGAAAGCCCTGTAAATCAGAGCGTAAGCATCAATCAAAAATAACTTTTTTTCCATAAAAAATGGGAATTAAATATGAATGATCTCTATATAGAAGAATTTTCAGATGAAATTATAGAGTCCACCTTATATACAAAAATAATGAAGAAAAACGATTGAAATGCAATAAAGAAGCAGCTTTTTATAGGCCTTTCAATAAAAGCAAAATAAAAACGAATATTTGAGAAGATTTTGTTAATTTTGCATTAGTAAGTAATAGAATAATGGTATCCTTCGACGAAATCAAGAATCACATAGCCAAAGAATTAGATAGTTTTAATCAAGAGTTTGACAAAGCGCTTGATTCAGACAACGCTATTCTGAAACTTGTTAATCAACACATTATCAACAGCAAAGGAAAACAAATAAGACCTACCATGGTCATTCTTTCCAGCAAGATTTGTGATAATGTAAACGAAAATACCAACAATGTGGCTCTGGCTCTTGAACTGCTGCATACAGCAAGCCTGCTGCACGATGATGTGGTGGATGAAAGCGATAAAAGAAGGGGACAAAAGTCAGTTAACGCTATTTGGGACAACAAAATCGCAATACTTGTCGGTGATTATCTACTCTCGCAAGCGCTCAATATCGCAACGAAAACAGATAATTTAGAGGTGATTAAAACCATCACCTCGCTCGGAAAAAAACTGACCGACGGAGAATTAAAACAGATAAAGAACGTGCAGGATGTCAACACTTTAGAGGAAAGATACCTGGACGTAATCAGAATGAAAACAGCCCAACTCTTCGCTGCCTGCACTTCATGTGGTGCCATTGTTGCAAAAGCATCAAAGGAAGATGTTGATAAGTTGTTAGAATTCGGAGAAAAATATGGTATGCTGTTCCAAATCCGCGACGATGTATTCGACTATATTTCCAGCGAAAACAAAATAGGAAAACCTGTAGGAAACGATATTCGCGAAGGAAAAATCACGCTTCCACTCATCTACGCACTGAGCAAGGCAGATGAACAGGAAAAAAACAGAATCCTAAATATTTTCAGGCAAAAAGACTTCACAAAAGAAAACATCGATGCCATAATATCATTCGCTATCGACAAAGGAGGTATCGAATACGCACAAAAACGCATGGAAGAGTATAAAGAAGAAGCAGAATCTTTGCTCTCAGGCTTTAAAGACGGACCAGCCAAGGAAGGATTCAAAACACTACTCAAATACTCGTTACAACGCAAAAATTAAGCCTTAAACGCCGATTAATTAAGCAAACATACAAAACAAAATAAATAAAGGGTGGCAAATCAAATGATTTACCACCCTATTTTGCTTTAGTTATCAACAGTCTGTTGATAATTCCACTTAAAAATAAACAATTTCCTGTCCGACCACAGCGGAAATAAGACTGTTGACCAAACGACTCGCACCAATACGGAACAAATCTGGTGTCAACCATTCTTCTCCAAGCATTTGCTGAACCAAAGTGTAATAACGAACAGCATCGTTGGCTGTAGAAACGCCTCCAGCGACTTTTAAGCCGACTTTAGTGTCATTTAACTTGTTGAACTCCGCAATGGCGCTACACATCACGTAAACAGCCTCTAATGTGGCACATTGAGCGTCTTTACCGGTTGAAGTTTTAATGAAATCAGCACCTGCCACCATGGCTACTACAGCAGCCTCCTTAATCAAATCTGGCTCACGCAGCAAACTGGTTTCGAGAATCACTTTCAATTTGGCACCTCTGCAGGCTTCGCGTATCTCAGTAAGTTCTTCAAAAATTTCCTCATACTGACGTGCTTTCACCCTACCGACAGGTATAACAACATCAATTTCAGTAGCGCCGGCAGCAACACACATGGCAACCTCGGCAATCTTTATCTCTGTCATCGTTTGAGAATGAGGGAAACCAGCGGCAACTGCTGTAATTTCAACCTCTTCTGTAAGGGTATCGCGCACCAAACCGACAAATGCAGGATATACGCATACTGCTGCCGGATGAGGGAGAATCTCAAATTTATCATCGAACAAATTCAACTTTTCAACAAGAGAAGTGATAGATGCATCGTTGTCATCACTTTTCAAGGAAGTCAAATCTACATGACCAATGAGTTTTGAATAAATGGATTTCTGAAGATTATCGCTCAAATGCTTATCGAGCATCTGATCGACACGCTTCTTTATATCGGCCTCGGTAAGGGAGTAATCGTATTTTTGTAAAACGGCAGTAAGTCTGTCCATAATTTGTTGATAAATAGTAGAAAACTTGAATGTTATTTACTGTCAGGTTTGCTTAGTTTTTCATTATTTTTGTGTCGCTCGCTGTCGCGCATTGTCTTCTTTTCCATGTTGCGATGAAAAGCATCAGTCAGGTTGACACCGGTTTGATTAGCAAGGCAAGTGAGTACCCAAAGCACATCGGCAAGTTCATCTTCCCATTTGTATTCCAAGTCGCTTTGCTTGCTGCTTTGTTCACCAAACCTGCGGGCAGCCACACGGGCCAGCTCTCCAACTTCTTCAGTCAAGACGCACATGTTGGTCAGTTCACCAAAATAACGAACACCATACTTTTTAATCCAGTCGTCCACCCTATTTTGTAGATCGTCCAAAGTAAGTTGTTGATGACTTGTTGAAAAAGAGAAATCAGCCATGGGCGAAACTAAAAATTAAAGACCAAGTTTTGCACTGATTTCCAACATTCTATCGATTGGCAACACAGCTTTTTTACGCAGTTCTTCATCAATGAGAACTTCTGGCTGTTCGTCACGAAGAGCAAGATAAACCTTTTCAAGAGTATTTTGCTTCATATAGTTACATTCATTGCAAGAGCAGCCCACTTTTGCCTCTGAATATTCAGGAGGAGCAGGAATAAACACTTTTTCAGGCGCTTTTTTCTGCATTTCGTGAAGAATACCGCTTTCGGTGGCTACGATAAACTCTTTTGCATCGCTGCTCAAAGCATATTTGAGCAAACCAGCGGTAGATCCGGCTTTATCTGCAAGGGCAACAACAACAGCCGGACATTCAGGGTGAACAAGCACTTTTGCCCCAGGATGTTCTTTCTTGAGTTTAATGATACCCTCAACAGAGAACTTTTCGTGAACATGACAGGCACCGTTCCAAAGGAGCATATTGCGACCAGTTAACTTATTGATGTAACTTCCAAGGTTATGATCCGGACCGAAAATCAACTTTTGATCAGCAGGAAAACTTTCCACAATCTGCTTGGCGTTGGAAGAGGTAACAACTACATCGGTCAGTGCTTTAACTGCAGCAGTTGTGTTGACATAAGAAATGACTTTATGATCGGGATGTTCTGCAACGAATTTGGCAAACTCATCAGCCGGACAACTGTCGGCGAGTGAACAACCAGCTGTAGCATCCGGTACAAGCACTTTTTTATCTGGACAAAGAATCTTTGCAGTCTCACCCATAAAATGAACACCGCAAAGCACGATGATATCAGCATCAGTTTTTCTTGCCATTTGAGCCAAAGCAAGACTGTCACCAATATAATCGGCGATATCTTGAATGTCTCCTGTCTGATAATAATGGCCCATTATAACGGCATTCTTTTCCTTTTTCAATCTTTCGATTTCTTTCACAAAGTCGATCGCCATAGTTCTTTATTCTTTTATTTGTTAATTGATTTATTAGAAGTTTTAAAAAAAATAAAAGGAGGATAATAATAAGCTGTTGAAAACTGCGAAATTTGTTGATAAAAAGATTTGCTTAAAAGATATAAAAAGTCTATCAACAAGTTATCACCACCCTATTTTATCATAAAGTATTGAAAATAAGCAATGATTTTCAGTTATCAACACATGTTAATATCTACAATGCAAATTTACAAAAAGTAAGCCAACTTGTTAAAAAGTCCGATAAAAATGGTGTAAAACTTTTTTCTAAAATGTGAACAAAAAATTTGGAAAGTTGAAAGGAAAAATTGGTTATGCAAATTGATGAAAATTGCAAAAATAGTTTTCAATTTTTTTTCAACACTTATCAACAAGTGTTATCAACAGAAAACAGGTTTATTTATTGGGTTATTAACAGTCTTATCAACAGAAAATGCCAATATTCTACCCTATTTTTTACTAAAATGATGAAAAATCTCAAAAAAAGTAATCAAATGTTTTGCTTATATGAAAAATTGCTCTAAATTTGCACTCGTAAAACGGAAATAAACAATCCGGGTTACAAAAATATTGCGGAATTAGCTCAGTGGTAGAGCACCACCTTGCCAAGGTGGGGGTCGCGGGTCCGAATCCCGTTTTCCGCTCGTGTTGCCTCGGTGGTGGAATCGGTAGACACGCAGGACTTAAAATCCTGTGATCATTGTGATCATGCGGGTTCAAGTCCCGCCCGGGGTACGAAAGACAGAATGGTTCAACTTATCTTAGTTGGACCATTTTTTTTAAGGTATAGTATGGTATAATCAAATATACTTTATGAAAATATCTCATTTTCTATTGTTTATTTCTCTTTTTTCGTTCATTTTCACTTCTTGTAACAAGAAAAACGGCACACAAAGTGACAATGACAAAGGGGATAGTATTGTTGCCTTGAATGATACAATTGGGGTAGAAATTTCTAAGGAAACCTCAAAAAAAGCGGTGGATTTACAGCAACATCTTTATGACATCTATTCTAAGGTGTTGTCTAGCTATGATACTGATATTTTGGCCAATTCAAATGTTTTGGAACATCTTTATAAGAATGCCCAAACGTCTTCACTCAATAAGTTGATTGCTCTTGCCGACAAAAAGTCCGACAAGGTGGAGGAGAGCTGGATTGATTTCGACTATTGGATAGATGCCCAGGATTTTGACCATCCTATGGTGGTGGAAGCCAACATTACTGAAAGTAATGATTCTATTGCCGAGGGATATGTTTTGGTTGACATTTTCGGTGGAAAACATCCTGTTCAGCCCAGGAAGATTGGGGTAGTGCTTGCCAATGAAGATGGCAAATGGTTAATTGACGATCTGTTTATTGAATACCCTGACGATGATGAAGTCTTTGACCTTCGTGAAAGTATTGCCGAATGGCTCAAAAATTAATATGAACTACAATAATTTATTATAAATGAAAGCATTAAAGATTACTTCAATTTTTGTATTGGCAACTCTTTGCGGTTGTAATTCAAAACAGAATACAGAGACCACAGACTCTGCTTCACAACAATCTGTAACAGTGGATGAACAATCATCTGCGGCGTCGGCGCAAGATACCGAAGAAAAGAAAACGGAGGAGGCAAACGAACCTGCTGTTAAATGTGAATTTTGCCACGACACCCGTGAAGTTGCTTGTTCTGGTTGCGATGGAGAGGGTTTCATCTACATTAAAAATGAATCAAAAGGCGAGAATTGGGGTAGAGCGTGTTTTGACTGCGGTGGCAGAGGTTCCGGCTACAAAAACGATGAAGATGTCACCCTCGGAACGGGTAAAATACCTTGTCCGGAATGTGTGACAGAAATCGAAGTGAAAGTGCCACAGAGTTCCAACGAAAAAATTATGGAAACCGTTCCTGCTGCGTTAGAGAACAAATTGGAAGGAAATCACAACCTTCGTTTGCAGTGGATTTCAGATACCAAATTTGGTAAAGTTGAAATCGCTAAAATTGGAGACGGTAAGTATGAATGTTACGGCTCTCAGACCGGTGAAGGTAACGACCATCTTAAGATTGAAGGTGTGCTGAATGTAGTAAACGAAAAGCACCTTGTTTTCACTGGCATTATCGAGTGTGAGATTTCACACATTCATCATGGCATAAAGTATATCCGCAATGGTGTGATGGATTTCGAGAACACCAAAAACAGAAAGTTCTGGCGCTTGCAGCAGATGGAAAATGGCGACTGCGTCGATTACGTGGATATTTTCATTGATAAGCAGAAATAATATATTTTTTTTTTGAAACAAGGTGAGTATCCATTCACCTTGTTTTTTTTATTTTATTGATTTTTTATTATGAAAAAGTTATTTGGTAAATTATTGTGCGTGTTTTTCGCATTGTGTGGATTGCAAGCGAATGCGCAAACCTCCTTACCTGTTGTGAAGCCATTGAAAGTGGATACAATCGATTTTGCGGCAAAAAAAAACTATGAGGCTCCTAATATCGATTATTATATAGATGATGATGATGAAACAGGAGGTGCTGGCGATGCTGGATATGAATGGTATGAATATGATCGAGATTTGATTACTGTGACTGCTTCAAGTAGTCTTCCAAAACAAGGGCGCTACACCTACCAGCCGTCTTGTCTCATAGACGGCAGAATCGATTTGCCTTGGTGTGAGGGTGTGAAAGGCAACGGAGTGGGACAGACTATTACGTTTAAATTTAGTGATATGAGCCGTTTATCTTTGATACGAATAGTAAACGGATTTGCTTATAACAAAGGAACTTATGCCAATAATGCGCGTGCAAAGAAAATTCAGTTGGCATTAAACGATAAGCCTATTGCCGTTTTGGAATTGCAAGACATAATAGGCTATCAGTATTTTTCGCTAACTGAAGTTGATCTTCCTATAAATTGGGATGACAAATCGTTTTCTTATACTTTTACTATTCTCGATGTATATCCTGGTGCCAAATACCAAGACTTGCTTATTTCGGAAGTCAATTTTGCCACTCAGGCACGTTGTTTCGTGAAAGGCACCATGGTATCTATGGCAGACGGAAGTTTGAAGCCTATTGAGCAAATTAAGAAGGGGGATAACATTTATTATTTCGATGGACAGAGTCTCGCTTCTGCGAGTGTGGAAGAGGTTGCCAAGGTGAAGCACAGCAGGTTTGTGGTGTATTCGCTTGATAACGGCAACACAGTTACATGCACACCAGACCACCCTGTAATGTGCGTAAATAAAGGGTGGGTGTCTGCCAACGCATCGAAAACAGCATCTTCTTATAAGGGATATGCTGGCTGCAAACAGATTTCAGTCGGCGATATTATTGTGACAACATCGGGCAATTCAAAAATTGTTGACATAAAAGAAATCAGCGGTGAGCAAGACTCTTACACCATTGTAAAAGCTGGCAGTGCTACCAACTTTATTGCCAATGGTTTACAGGTTGGTGTGGAACAGAAAAAATAATATGTTTATTCTATAAACATTTTAAAACATTATACAGATCATGTCAAAAAAATTTTATTTGCTGGGATTGTTTGCTCTTACCGGACTTCAGGGTGTAGCACAAACTTTGCCTTTTTCAATGCAGGACTTGGAAAAGGAGTTGGAAGTGGAGGATATTCACGAATATGTTTATATCTTGAAAGACATTGACGGAGATAGTAAGCCCGAACTCTTTGTGAAAGAAAAGCAGAGAAACTACAATACTCACTACGGGCTGGTTATCAATGAAGGTAAACCTAAATTGGTTGTATCCAGAGAATCTCCTAATTATACCGAATATGGTTATACCGGTGATGGATATTTCTATTATTCCAATGAATCTGGTTATGGCAATAACAGTGATACCTATTGGAGAATCAGAAATTCCAAAGTAGAGTTTGTATGTAGCAGATTTGTAGATGCATCGACAGAGAACATAACCACGGAGTATTCTTCTCCTAACGGAAAGGCAGACAAAGCCATTTATGATGCCAATGCTCCAAAAGGAATCCATTTCAGTTTTTATGATCTTAATGATTGGAACGAGTTTCCTTTTGATAAATCGAGCCAAATTGCACCATCTGGTGTGAAGGCCGATTTGGTTCCATCGGCTTGGAATACTACTTATGTGGAGGCCGATTTCAACAAAGATGGCATTAAAGACTTGGCGTTGCTGACTTTCCCTAAAGACAAACATCCTATTGTGGCTATCTATATGGGGCAAGAGGAAGGTAAATATCTTCTTTTCGCTCAAAACAAAAATCTTGTTAGTGTGGATGGTGGAAGTATTTCGGTCAATGCAAAGGGTGTCATCACGGTTCGTGTGGAAGATGGAGACAAAGCCAATGACTTGAGTTACAACTTGTATCTTTTCCGTTACCAGAACGGCGATTTCTATCGTATAGGAATGGAAGTCAACGAATATGATCGTCCGAGCCAGCAGTCAACTAAGGCGAGTTATAATTATAACACAAAAAAAGTGCTGATTCATCAGAAAGGAAAAGCGGACGTATGGGAAAACATCGACGAAAACATACGTAAGTTCACAGAGGTGTACTTTTAATTTTTTCTTTAAAAAAACTTTATATGAAACAAGGTTTGTTATTTTTAGGTGTGGCTTCATTGCTGTTGTCAATAAAAACAACAATGTGGTAAGCAGTTCTTTTGAACTGGAATACGCAGAATAAGCGGCACTCGTTGAAGAAGACGGAAAAAAGAAAAGGGATGAATCGCATTTGCGATTCATCCCTTTATATTTGATTGTGGGTATGTGGATTACAAACTCTTCATCAACTCTGACAACATTCCCCAAAGACATTCTTTGTTGATAGTCTTTACGATGATACCTTTCTGAGCATCGGCAGGGATGTTTTCACGGTAAGGAATGGTCTTACCATAGTTCATACCGAAGGTAGTGTCAACAGCGACAGCACAGGTATCTGCGGATGTTACCAACTCTGGATTGATTACAGAAGTGGCAGCCAAAACGTCCCAAATGCACCAGGTAGTGTCTGGGTTGGAATTGAACAAACCAGTGAGGAAGTTCTTTTCGTAGATGGTCTTGATGTTTTCGTTCTGAATCAAATTGTGGAAGTTGTCGAAGTCGGTTTTATTCATCTTTACATTGTTGCAGACATCCAATGCGAAGAAGGTCTGTTTTTTGAATGGCTGATGAACGACGAAGTTGGATGCTTCTGGGTCGAACCAGATGTTGAATTCAGCATTCTGAGTAGTGTTGCCGTCAACATCGAAAGCACCGCCCATGAAAACGATTTCTTTCACCAAAGGAACGATGGATGAGTCTTTCTGGATGGCCTTTGCAAGGTTCATTGCAGGACCGATAGCTACGATAGTGATTTCGTTTGGATTCTCGTGGATAGTCTTGATCAGATAATCAACAGCGTTTTCTTTCTGAACGTCCATCTTTGGTTCGCAGCCATAGGTGGTCTTGAAATATTCTTTCCAGTCGGCTGGTTCACCGTGGCTGAAAGAGCCGACGTATTTGTCACCACCCAATCCGTATGACTCCAATTCTTTTTTGATGCCAGCTTGTCTGCCTGCACGGAATGGAGCGCTTTCACCCATATAAACAGGTACGTTTGAGCCAATAGACTGCAACTGGTAGATGGCGCTTGCCACACCTTCGCGGCTCCATGAGTTGCCCGATACTGTGGTTATACCCAGCAGATTGATTTTTGGGCTCTTTTCCAGCATAAGCATGGCGAAACCATCGTCGAAGCAGTCAACGACATCAGCGTCGAGAATAACTTTTTTAACTTCAACAGTAGCGGTTGTGTCACAAGATTTCTGGTCGTCTGGCTTTGCAGCATTTTTGGTAGAGAAGACGTAGCACACTACGAGTGCTGCGGCAACGGCCAACATGATAAAATGAATCTTTTTCATAAGTTTTGTTATAATAAATTTGCGAATGCAAAGTTAGCATAAAAATACATTTAAAATGCAGAATTTATGTGAAGATTGTTGAGAAGCTGTGAACTTTATTTATTTTTGCACACAAAAAAATCTTTCTAAAATGAACAAGTTATTATTTAAAAGCGTTCTTGTAGCCTCTTTGTTTTCGATGAGTGCCTGCAACAACAATCCGCAAGGCAGTACAGATAAACCAACCAAGGTCGATTCTGCTAGTGTTGCGCCTGAAAATGGCACTAATAAAGCCTGTGCGGAGGCTAAGCCAGACATCAAAACTATTGGCGTTGCCCTTTACTGCAAAGGTGATACTGCTGAATTGAATTCTTTGCTTGAAGAAAATTCAGAACTTAACTGCAAAGGCCGCTATTTCTATCTTAAATCAGAAGGCGATTTTGAACAAAAGAATATCTGCTACTACTGGGTTAGAAATGACAAGAAGATTCTTGTAGCCTCTTTTAGCAGATATATTGGTATTCAGGCAAAGCCAGATGGAACTGAATATATTGCCCATAACAGTGATTTGGGTTTTTATCTTTACGATCCGAACACCAACAAATTAGAATCTATTGCCAATCCTATCGCTCCAGCCCTTGATAAACCGGGAAAGGATCAGCGTATCGACGCATATTTCTCAGAAAATTCTGATTCCGACGATTTTACCGTTGCTTACTGCAGTGTTCAACAGAGAAGTTTGGAAGATGCGGCTAAGACTGTCACATTAAAATGGAACGGTATGGGTTTCGACAGAAAATAATTGTCAGAATCTCAACGGTTACGAAAAAAGCGATGCTCCAACGAGCATCGCTTTTTTCGTATTTGTTGTGGTTATGTGTTTTATTGAAAACTATGCCTTAATCAGTTTTTTTCTGGAAGAAACGTCCTGTCAGGCTTTCCGTATCCACGGTGTTGATGAAAGCGTCTGGCACTTGATTTTTAATGGCTCTCACCACTGAAAGGTATTGGTCTTTTGCAACCACAGAATACACGATTGTAGATTCAGTGTGTAGGTGTGTGCCTTCGCTCTTGATAAAGGTTGCGCCGTGGTTGGTTTTCTCGTAAATGATATTGCTGACCTTTTCTGGTTCTGTGGTCACAATAAACAGCGTCTCTTTCTGGTAGTGCTTGAAAAGCATGTGTATCATCTGTGTGGATGCGTATTGGAAGATGATAGAGTAGAGTGCCTTGTCCCAACCGAAGAGAAAACCTGCCGTGGTGAGGATGACGGTATTTATGCCGAGCACAAGGTTCCAGGAATCAACATGCCTCTTTTCCGACATATAAATGGCAATGAAATCGGTACCTCCGCTGGTGGCTTCTACGGAAAGGCAGATGCTGATGGCTGTGCCGTTGAGAAGACCTCCGAATATGGCAACGAGCAGCGTGTCGTTCGTAATGGTGTAGGTGGGAAGTAGATCGGAGAGGAAACCCGTAAGGAAAATCATCAGGCAAGAGTAAATGGTAAACTTCTTACCAATGAATTTGAAACCTATGAAAACAGGGATTGAGTTAATCAATACGGTGATAAGCGTAAATGGGAGTTCTATTCCGAAAAAGATATCCGCTATGCGCTGAATGAGCAACGTCAACCCAACTGCACCGCCAGGTAGGAGTGCGCCTGCTTGTACAAATGTCTTGATATTCACAGCCATCAGCAGCGCAGCACCTGTGATGAAAAGAATTCTTTTAGAATCTTTCTTTATGTCGAATATTTTTGTTTCCAATGATTTAGTTATTTATAAATCGGTTGATTTATGGGGTTCACTAAGAAGTTGTCTTTATGCGCTCTTTTGGTATTGCAGAGGTGTGCAGCCAAATTTTTCCTTGAAAAGTCTGCGGAAGGTATGGTCGCTGTTGAAACCGCTGATAAAGCCGATGTCTGCCACCTTCTCCTTACCTTCTTTAAGGAGTTGCTCTGCGTAGATCAGGCGCAAAGTGTTAACGTATTCATAGAAAGTGACGTGCTTGACTTGGCTGAGGTAGTCAGATACATAGTGACGGTTGGTTCCAAGTTTGCTTGAGATCCAGTCGATGTTGACTTCTGTGTCCAAATAAAACTTCTCTTCCTCCAGTTTGCTGATGATTTCGTCGAAATCAACGAATTTGGCAGCGCTGGCCGATGTTTTTTTATCGGTTGGTTTATCCACTTTTGCAGGGTTGGCTGCGGCTTCTGTTTGTTCTACAGGCTTTGTTTGTTCAGCGTTTTCTGTTTGTTCAGCGGTTGGCGCGGATTCAGTTTTTTCTGCCGTTTCAGAGGTTTCTGGAGTCTTGGTTTCAACCGGAGCAACAGGGGCAACAAATTCGGCTTTGGTGTCTTCAGGGTTAATCTTGTCCTCTTGTGGTTTCAGTTCTTCAATCTGCTCTTTTATCAGGTCGATGGTCATGTCATCCACTTTGTGTGAAAGTGTGCAGCCGACTATGCCGGTTAGGAAGAGAATAGTCAGAAAGTCGTAGAGCACCATCAGTTCGTCCATGTCGGTAAGCATGTTGAGCGGAATATAGAGCAGTGTCAGAATAAACAGCGGAACGAGGGTCCAAAATACCCATTTGGTACTTCTTCTGTCTATGTTTGAGCAGTTCTCCATCAGTTTTTTGTCGAACTTCTTAATGAAGTAACCATACCAACCCAACTGTGCCATTACACCGAGAATGGTGGTGATGTAGGCAAATGTGTATAGATTGAATGGAAGTATTTCGTAAATGTCGTTTATTGAATATAGAATGTAGGGAAGCATAATGGACGGACCAATCCATTTCTTAGGCATCCTGCCTAAAAGAACGGTAGAGCCAAACACCATTGAAAGCGGAAGGACGGCCAGGTCTAAGTATTCCATAAAGGTGTTGTAGCCTGGTGAAACTCGCGCTATCTGGTAATATCCGCTGTTGGGTAGAAACAGTTCTGGAACAATCCACAATGCGTAGTTTATAAGATAGATAATCAGCAACCAACCTAGTGATTTGTGGATGGCAATTGTTGCTTCGTTTCTTTGAGGTTGGAGTTTTGGTAGTACAACGAAGAGGAAAATGGCGTTGATAAGGAAATAGAATATTATTCCTCCTTGAACCATTATACCAAGGTACTGAAATGCTGAAATGTAGGTATTCATATAATTTGTTTGTCAATTTTCTGCAAAATTACAAATTTGTGGTCGGTTAAAAAAAAAATGGCCGACATCCTAATGATGTCAGCCCGATTTTTTTTCGATTCCTATAAATTCACACCGAATGTGGATTTGTTGGGTTGCTTCCCAAGCAGATCATTGCAGAATGAAAGCATAATACATTTTTTTATAGAAATACTTTGCAATGCGTTTGATTAGTTCTTTAATGTAAGCCATAGTCAATTCTATTTTATTGTTTGACGCAAAAATAGCGTTGTCCATGTTTTAATTTTGTCCAACTTGGGAAATGCTGGATGTACAAATTGTGAATTTCACAATTTGTACAAATTCACGAATTGTCCAATTCGTATTTATGAAGCCACTCATGTGGTTGTAATTGCCTAGGCACCTTTTATGCTCGATGTTGCAATTGGGAAGTTGAAGTAAGTGTCGGGGAATGGTTCATCCTTCAGGGTGAAGTGCCACCACTCGTATTCGTAGAGTTTGAAGCCGTGGCGCAACATTGCCTTTTGCAAGATCATGCGGTTGTCGTATTGTTCCTGGGTGATTGGCTTGTATGCTCCTATCTCCTGACCTGGCTGCACGTCGGGATGCGAGGCAAGACCGAAGTAGTCGAAGGTGCAGCCCATGTCAACCTCTTTCTCCAGTTTCATGTCGAAGAGTGTGAGGTCAACCGTTGAGCCGCGTGTGTGACCGCTCTTCTCTGCCACATACTCCTGTGGCACGATGGCAGACTTGGCCAGCTCTGGATAGAAGTACTGCTTCATGCGCACGTCGGTGGTGTCTTTTGCCCAAGCCATGAAGTAATCCACGGCACACTGCGGACGGTAAGCATCGAATATCTTCAGTCGGTAGCCCTGCTTCGCGAGGTCGTCGCTGACAGCCTTCAGCGAGTCGGCAGCCTGACGAGTGAGGATAGCCACAGGCTCCAAGTAGCCCGGTATGCGATCACCGATGAAGTTATACGTACTGTAGTAGCGTATCTCAAGGATCACATTGGGTATGTGCTCAGAGATAAGTACAAACTGCGAGCTGTCCATCTCGGGAACCGGTTTCTCTTCTTCGTCCTTGCTGCATGAAGCAAAGACCATTGCCACTGTCACAAGGGGAAGAGCAAGAAATTTTTTTATTGTCTTCATTATTTGTAAAAAATAAATTAATTTTCAAAAGGATGTTAAACGTCTAATTTAAATGCGTCGGTAAGTTTTGACTTGCCGACGCATTTCATTTTAGAAGTTAACGCCTATTGTTGTTTTTTGTAGGCTTCAATTCTGGTTGTAATGTTCTTCTCAATGAAGTCTTGGTACAGATAAGGTTCCGCACCGTGGTAGTCTCCCACATTGATCATGTTTAAGATAGGAGGGTAGGCCGATCCGTCAAAGCCTTTTACCACCAGCACTTGGTGTTCTGGCGATAGCGTCACCGTAATGCTGTCTGCAATGGTGGCGGCTGTTGCGTCGCATTTCCAGTTGACGGGGTTGATGCAGAAAATGTTAGATGCGCTAAGCACTGGTTTTATGTACTTCACATCCGATACCGAATTGTAGCAGATGGTCACACCTGTGTCGTCCGCCCCTTTTGCTGGCTTCAGATTGTGGCACGCCATTGTGTCGGCGTTTGTCACTTTGTATCCCATCACGTAGGCAGCCACCATTCTGTTGGCAACTGAGTCGGGCATCGTTTTGATGAGTTCGACCACCGATTTTGCGCCTTGGCTGAAACCGGCTAAGATGAAAGGACGTCCGTTGTTTTTTTCTTTCAGGAAATAGTTGAACGACTGCTGGATGTCTTTGAAAGCGACAGAGAAATATCTGTTGTTGATGGTGTCTTCGTTTTCAGTCCAGCTGTCCAGAGAAATGTGTCGGTAGTAAGGGGCGTAGTAATTATTTCCCTTTCCCATGTATTCAGCCACCTTTTTAATCTCTATGCCCATATCCTGGCAATGCTGTGGAGTGTTGACCGGGTCGGCAAAATGACACACGAGAGAGTCTTTTGTCTTCCAGTCGAATTCCCATGTCGCCACTATGTAGAAAATGTCAACACCGTTGTTGGCGGCATCGTTTTTTTCTTCATACCACATGGCGGGCTGAGAATAGTCTGGCGTTTCGGGAATATAGGTTTGTGCTACAGTGTCGGAGGCATCTTCCATTATTTGATTTCTGCAGCCAGCGCCGCACAATAATAAAGATGCTGCTAAAAGTTTCAATGCAGATCGCATAATCTATTCTTTTGTTGTGAATCTGTTTTTGTTATTAATAGGTCCATTCTGTCATGAAAGGCTTTTCTATTGTACCTATCATTTCATCTTTTTCCAAAAGCAGATTCGTGTCTTTTCCCTTATAAACACGGTCTTTTGTAGCCGAATAGTAGAAAAGTGTCAGTTTTTGGCTGAGCAGTTCATCTTCCGGCTGCTTGATGGTCACCAATAAGAAGAAAATGTTTTTCTTGCCATTCTCATAAATCTTTGGCGATGCCACGCCTCTGCACTCGTTGCCGACAAAGACAGCCATCTTGTCGTTAGGCGAAACGGTTGTCAATGTGTCTGGCACTTGCGCTGTGATGGTCATGCTTGTGCGGGGGTCTGGATTGCAGGTCACCTTCCAGGTGGAGAGGTCAACAGAGTCATCATCTTTGTTGCTGCAGTTTATAAACGCTGCAGCGACAACAGACAATATCATTGTAACAATATATTTATTCATCTTATCTCTTTATAAGTTTAACTGTTTTGATCATTGCGCCCATCTTGATGGTTGCATAGTATATTCCCGATGCGAGATGAGAGCCGTTCATGTTCACGGTTGTCTGTTCCATCGCATTTGCTCTTACATTCCATACGCACGCGCCATCTGTGTTGAAAACTTCTATTGTGGCAGATTGCGGCTCTTTTGTGTGGAAGCGGAACAAGACCTCTTTTGAGAATACTGTTGGTTCAACTTCTACGAAGTCGTTAGCGAATGAGATGATGTATGGTGCAGCAGGTGAGCCAAGGATTTTGTCGGCATCGTATCTGACTGGAACAACAGTGTTGGCGATCACCTTACCGTTTCTTTCCTGGGCAAAGGTGATGTGGTCTCCCTGTGCTGCGTTAACAGAAAGCAGGAAGAGTTTTTTGCCAGAGATGGTTTGAAGATCTGCCTCATTCAGTTTTTTACCGTTGGCGTAGGCTACCAGTTTGTCGTCTTCTTCAAAATCGACGTCTTCGCCAAACTGTGCGATCACAGGCATATTGTTGGCATACTCTACCGCCCTGTCATCCGTAGTAACCTCCTCATTGATGTAAGCGGATCTCAATGATTTGTTGTTTTCTCTGGTATATTTCACCTTATATGTGCCCTTTCCATTTTGAAGGTTGATGAAGTATCCTTCTCCGGCATACATGTGTGTGAGATTGCCTTCCCATTCATTGTTGTCGCTGAATATGGCAAATTTTGTCAGTCCTTTAACGACGTCACCCACTTGGACATGGCTTTCTTTTGTCAGCGATTGCAGGGCGGTGTTGATTGGTTGGGATTCATTCAGCAGGTAAGGGAGTGGCTCCCATTTGCCTCCATCCAATACGACATACAATGAAGTGTCTGGAATTTCTTCCCCGCTCAGATAGTAAGTGCCTTCTTTTGCCACGTTTATCTGATAAACAGTGTCCTTGCCCAACTTTTGGAGAGTACCCTCCCATGTTTTAGTATCAGCTTTGTACTGATCAAATCCGGTAGGGGATTTTATAATATCCGACGGGCTGAACGCATCGATGTTGTTGATAAACATATTCGACACCTGATTCTGTCCGGTTGGCTTCACATTGATAGATATCCAGTTCCATCCTTTCTTCAACTGAATGTTTCTGATAACCTTGTCGTTGCTGACGCTTAGGGTGTCTGGGATCTTTGCTCCTACAACGCCATCCTGGGTGAATTTCACAGGGGCGGAAGAGGATACCATATCCATCAATTTGTTGGTGCGTTCGTTCCACACCTTAAAGCTTACTTCACTGTGTTTGTTTTGATTGTTTTTGGTACCGTAAATAGTCATGTAAACATACGCGGTGCCATCTTCCTTGACTTGAATGTTGTCTTTGCCTACACATTTACCATCCATGAAGGCAAATACGATGTCTTCTTTGTTGTTGTCAATGATTTCAGCGCCGTGTGCTGTTTTGAGTTTGACAAGTCCTTTATAGACCATAGAGTGGTCAAAATCATTGAGGTTAATCTCGTAATCAGGTTTGTTTCCTCTTACTTCAAGGCGGACAATGCAGGATGAAACCAACCCGTTTTCGTCTTCCAGGTTGACAATGCCCACATAGTTTCCCGGATCGTTTGTTCCGTTGTATTGAATGTGCAGTTCTTCTTTCGTTTCAGGATCTGCTATGCCTTTTGAAACTTCAGGCACCAACCAATCCACGGAAGTGGTGATCTTGTAGTTACGGTAAGAGCCGCTGGTATTCATCATGGTCAGTACGATGTCTCCCGATTCGCCATAGTCGGCATGTTGGATAATCTCGGCATTCTCAAGGCTCAGCTGATTCAAGTTGGTGTGGATTGACCACATTGCAGGGTTCTGCATGATGTTTCCGTTCAGGTCTTCCACATTTCTGACTGTGAGATATACCATCTGGTCATTTATTTCTGCATCATGTTCCAGCAACTTGATGAGCAGGGCGTTGTCGGAGTAAGACCATGTGAAATCCAATTTCGACAATTCAGCCTTTTCCGCCACAGGAGCCCAGGTTAAGGTTTCGTCGTTGAGCTGGCTGGCGTTTTTAACGATAACCTCTTTTTTGGCATACAGATCAACGATGGAGTCGTATTTGCTTACCTCGTTGTATATGCTGAAAGCGCCTTCCACTTGTCCTTGATCCCCATCTACCTTTGTCTCAAAAGGAAGATAAATCAAAAGGTCTTTATCCGTTTTGTTTACCACCGCGTTATAGTAGTTTTCGATGTAATCGTCTGGCAATGCAAGTCTCCACAAAGCGAATTCGTCGAAATAGAGGTTGCTCTTGTTGTTTCCAAGGGCGACGTAGTCCGATGCGATGCCGTCTATGGCAGACGCTTGTATCTGAGAGACGTAATTACCATCGACGTAGCATCTTGAAATGTTGTTTGAGCGATCCACTGTCATGGTAAACTGATGCCATTCTTGGTCTGTGTAGGCGTTTCCCAATGCGTAGGTAGTGCCGTTGCTTCGAAGAGTCAGTTTTTCTCCAATGTAGCCGATAAAGAGTTTGTTGGCACCACCTGCTGTGAAGAGTGCCAGTGTGTCTGTATTGCCTGCGACTAATTTTTCCGACTTAAACCAGAATGAAAGTGTGAAATCAGCTGTTTTTGGCTTGTTTAACAGAGTTCCATCAAGCAAGACAGGTTTTGCGTTGGTGCGCAGAGAGTGGCCTTGCTTGGAAGTCCACATTGTGTTTCTGAGTTGGAGGTCAGCCCCATGTGCTTCATCGGTGGCAAAAGAACCTGTGGTCTCTGTCAGCGGGTAATGAGCGATAAGCATATGCTTGTATCCGTTGATTCGGGTTTCGTTGTAGGCGCTCAATTCATCAGCATTGAGTGCCTTCGCCCAGACTCTCACTTCCAACATAGAACCGGAGAACAGGTTTTTACCTGAATTTGAATAGTCTGTTCCCAAGTAAATAGGGCCGTTAGCTCTGTAACTTGAATTTAAGGTATCCGTGCCGAAAGTTTTATTTCCGGCAAAGAATTCAATGGTAGGTTTTTTGTTGTGGTGGTGGTATATCATACCAACACGCGTAAGTGTGCTCGACAATTTGCTTGACAATGGTTCACTTTTTACGGTTTGTCCGTTGATGGTGGCTGTCAGTCGGTGTTCGCTGTCAATACCGAAAGTCAGTCCTCCGGTCATCGTTCCTCCATGCGAGAAGAAAGTCATATCGGTGTTATCATTGTCTGTTTTCACCATCATGTCGATGGTGAAGTCTGTCTGTACGAGGTTGCGATCCACTGCTGTTTTTGCCAACTGAGAATCCTGGGCACTGAATCTCAGTGCTGTGGATTGGCTTAGCGACGATGAGGTCTTGTAGCCCAGAATGTTGAAATTGGAAGTCTCGTCCAATATGTTGTAAGCGATTGGCTCGGTGAACGGCAGTTTGATGATATCACCAAAATGTAACGTTCCGTTGGAAGGTTCTGGTGTGCCAAAGATTTTAGGGCAACGTGTATCTTTGATGCCGCTTGCCACTTTAGAAGACCTTGTGATGAATGAGTTGCCGAAGCGGCTGAAAGAGACGGCGCGAATGTCGTACGCCATTTCTGTAGGGTCTTTCACACCATAGAAACGGGCGTTTCTGATGACGCCGCTGTTGATAAATTCTTTCACCCCAGAAGCCTCCTTGAAGAGTGTGGAGTCGTTGTAGTAACTGCAGATAGTGACCCAGTCTTCTTCGCCTTTGTTGGTCTCTTTATATTGAATCTCTATATGGTCGAAACCTTCGTGGTTCACATTAAATCCTGAGACTGTCACCGGAATAAAGAATCCGACGGAGTCTTTTGCCGAAAAGGTGTTCATCACCCATTTGTCTGTCGGCGCTTCCAATGTGATCGGGCTGGCGGAATTGATATAACTGATAGAGATGTATGCTTGGTCGTTGGTATAGATATCGTCGTCCGAGTTAATAGCGATGCCAAGATCCCTCACATTAAAGTTGGTTCCGCGTTCCACTTCAATGGTCTTGACCACTTTTTCTCCAGGTTTGAGTTTGATCTTCACGCCGGTTTGAAGTGGTTCGCCGTCGCAGTATATTTTCACATTGTCGGCATTGGTTTTCACGTTCTCTTTAAGAGTGAAAGTAGATGGGAGTAAACGGCTGTCAGGGTTTTGAAGTTCTGTGTCGTTAATTACTGTGACCTTGAAAGTGGTTTTTTCGTCTTGAGGAACGTTGGTGCGGATTGGATCTTCTATGATAATCTTTGGATTATCTATTTTTATCGTTGCTACGCCAAGAGGGAATCCACCGACTTTGTTGTTATAAGGAGCGAATAGGGTGTAGTCCACATTTTCATAAGGTGAACGAGTGGCACCGCCTTTAACGTAAAAAACATAATTGGCAAGATATTTGTCTGTCAGATCGGTGTGCAGATAAGTTGTGGAAATATTTGCTATTTCCTTTATTGTCTTGTCGTTTAAGTATGTGTCTAACGGGGTACGATAGACGCCGATCTCCATGAAACCATCGTTGGCGGTGGCAAGGGTGAATCCTTTTTTTCGGAGATTGGTCAATCTTTGAGTGTTATCATCCTTCAAATCTGCGTTAATAACTGGGTAGATAGATAATTTTATTGAGGATGTTGGAGTTTCAAAAACATTATCTTTCGTAGCATCCTTATTACCAGCTTTCTTTAAGAGATCGACGATTTTATTAATCAAAACAGTATCTTTTTGTGCTTTTCCAGCATCTTGTCCTGACAGTCCATTTTTCATTATTTGATTACCAATGTTTTGAAATGACTTTACGATATTGTTTGAGATTTGCGGTATAAAATATTTATCGTCAAACATGTTTAAAGTAGTGTTATGGCTGCTATAGGATTCGTCTTGTTCAGAATGTGAGATCTTTGCAGAAGACGAGAGGCTGTAGTTTTGGAAAACCTTTCCACTTTTTATGGCTTGGATTTTTTGTTCTTCATTGATAGTGATGACATTAATCCATTTTTCTGCTCTTTCGTTGAAGTCTGCGACTTCATCTTCCGGTAGATAAGGGTAATTTTCTGGTGTTGCGATATCATAATCAGTCACGCCATATCCGCTCTGACCTTGTGTCAGAGAAGTGTAATATTGAACTTTACCCGTAGCGTTTGCGATTTCTTGCGCTGTCTTGCTGTCTGCTGTTATCAGCAGTTTGTCTCGTTCCGCCAGCAGATTTGGGAGGATGTAGTCAATGATGTGTTTTTGGGTATAGGAGAACATGACAGGTTCGTCAATGTTGTATTTCACCTTTTCTGCCACCACAAGGTATGTGCCGGTAGTGTCGTCTTCCGATTTTGCACTCTTCGCTACGACTTTGATAGCGCCTTGGTTGATGGCGTATGTCACAGCCTTGTAGGTTTTATAGTCTATTAGAGAAAGCACGTCCATTTTCTGGGCGGTGATGTCTGTGGTGGTGCCAATATAGATGTCATACATGGCGCCCACGTCATATTTGTCACTGCTCGTTTCTATGCGTTCGTTTGTGGTGAAAGTATAGCTTGCAGATCCTTTATCTATCACTGCGTCATATATAGGAAAGTTTTGAGAAATAACGGATTTAACATTCCCTTTGTTTACTGTTCCATAATATGATCCGGCTCCTTCTCCCGCATAGCTGCCAATATAGTAGGTATAATTTGTTCCAGATTCTACTCCTACGTTCAATGATATATTTGCATGGAAGTTCCAGTCTCTGGTAAAGGCGTATTTTGCTCCTTTTTCCATATAAGCGCTGCTTCCCGAACCAGGAGGGTCGCGAAGGATGTCGAGAAGGGTGATATCCTTTTCTTTTGCAATGAAGACGTCTGTTCCTTTGTATCTTGTGCCGGTCACAAACGCGTCGATTGGGGTTGCCTTGGAGCCATATCCGTCTTTTTCGACTGTAAGAATCAGGTGTCTGAGTGCGTCTTCCTCGGTAAGGCTGAATGTTGGGTTGTTGGCTTTGAATCTGAGGAGATAGGTACCTTTCTCATCCATCTTTACAGAGATGGTCTTCTTTTCAGTTGTAAGACCGTTGTTGATGTTCAGTGTGAGGTTTGGAACTGCCACTCGTTTTATTCTGCTGCTGTCTTGGCCATTGTAAACATACTCTTCGTTGGCGCTGATTTTGAGCAGATAGAGTGCCCCTTCATTGAATACCGGATGCTTGAAAGTATAAGACACCTTCTTGGTCGAGTCGTTGAATGTGGCAAGTGTGTATTTGATTCCCTCGCCGTAGATGTTGGTGAAACTCAGCTGCTCCTCACCCAGCATGGTGCTGTCTGAGGTGCTGTTCAGTTGCTTGTAGGTGAGTTGGATAGGCGCATGATAGGTGCGGCTGTATTTGGCATTGTAGGTGGTGTGAAGTGTTGTCTTCTCGTTAACGACGTGCGTATAGGTCTTCCGCTGTGTCAAAGAGTCGGCAGACAAGTCGATGATTTGTGCGGCTTCTCCATTATTGAACAAAGTGGAATAGCCTTGCGCATAGAGTTTGGTCATCTTGTATTTCACAGGAGGAAGATCCACGAAAAATTCTCCCGACTTCTGGTTTGGGTGGATGACAATGCGCTTGCGCTGGTATTTCACGTCGGTCGCACCCACCGAGTCGGTCTGTTCTTTGTTGTTGTGGTGCACAAAGACGGTGTCGATTTCCGTGTCGTCCGGATTCTCTTTTTTATAGACGATTTGTGCGGTGTTGTCTCCTTCCAATTCCAATACCATGGTGATGGAGTCGCCCAAGATGTTTTCTGAAAGGTTGAAACCGAGCGGGAAGGCGCCCTGTTCGTCGCCACCGGCAATGCGGCCTGCCAGTGTTATGCGGGTCGAGTCATGGATTTCCAGTTTCTTGTAGTCGATATCTGGTACAAAATGTATGAAAGAGTCAGGCATTCCTAATTGGTGAATGAAACCGCCGTTCTGGAACTTGTGTCCTTCTTTCACCACTTGGACGCTGATTTGGCTTTTTGGCAAGTCGAACGAGAAGTTACCGTTGTTGTCTGTTTCCACAATCTTTCCGTTGACATACAGCACCTCACCATTTATCTTGAAATGTGCGCCACGGACAGGTATGGTGGAATTGGTGTAGAGCACTCTGCCCGAGAAATTGTGGGCTTCCTCGCAGATGAAGTCGGCTCCGGTGTAATACGTCTTATATCCTATTACATATCCTTTATCATTTTGTATTTCTCCGAAGTTAAAAGAGTAGGATGTTTGACCGTTTAGGCCCAGATATTTGCCATTTGTTGTTTGTACAGATACGGAGTAGGTTACATTTTTCTCAATAGTTAAACTATCGAACGAATAAGAACCGTCCGCCTTAGTCCAGGCGACCACAGTGTCTTGGGTGGCTTCGTTGGTGGCGACTACTTGGAGATTGGCGATGCCAGTGTTGGTGGATGTCTTCACTTTTCCAGCAATGCTGTAGAAAGGATAAAGACTACCAATGGTTGTCTTTTCTTTTGTAAACTTCTTTCCATACTGTTCATACACCAGTGTCAGTATGTATCTATATTTCTCTCCTGGAATCAATTGTTCCCACTGATCAAATAATTCTGTCTGGAGGGAATCAATTTTCAGAGTGGACAAACCGTCGCCCGAAATTCCCTTTAGATGTTGCACTTGCAATTTGTAGTAAGAAATAGGACCACTTGTTGCGTTCCATCTCAGTTGTATTCCATCCTTCAAATCGGTGGATGCTGTGAATCTGTCAATCGATGCGCAGTCTTCATAGTAGAAACTGTCTGCTGCGCTTGCTGATTTGAATTTAAGGGTAGGGCTGACGCTGTAAACGCTGTTTGCATCATCCACATAAGCCATAAAAGTGGTGTGCGTGAACGCCTCTGGTGTTTCTGTGGTGGTGTTGACATAGTAATAAGTGCTGTCTTCCGAAAGTTTGACATCGCTGCCTTTGATGGTGGTTTTTACGGTGTCTCCGGTTTCCTGGCTTATTCTGCAAAGAATGATATTGGCGTTTGTGTCCCAGTTGTATAGTCTGATGTTGGTAAAGTTGTAAGCTTTTTTAGCAGCTTCATCTATTCCACGGTACGCTGGCAGGTCAAATAACATGTAATTGTCGAGTCGGATGTTGACATCCACTTTGCGGGACAACTCCCAGTTGTTGGCCTTTTTCACTTCAAAACTGTCGATGAGAGGCAACTGGTAGTTCAGTGAAATGGTTGTGTCCAAACGGTAACGCTTGGAAACCCTATCATCCCAAACAGATGATGCTACGCTGCGCTGCAAGCGGTAATACACTTCTTTCTTTGGGATGGTTATGTACGGATACATTTTGCCTCCTTCTCCTTCATGGACTTGTGGGCTGTCAAAGATGTTTCTTAGTTCTGTGGAATCCTGATAACTGTTGAAAGTGTTGCGAATGTCGTCTTCTTCATATTCAAATATGGCTTTGTTATATTTGATTACGGTGTCGCCTTTAACAGTTGACGTATCTGCAATGTATCTTGTTGGTCTGGTCACCGACATGGTGGTGAGGTTGACAGCATCGGAGAAGTCGGGAAAATAGGCTCTTTGCAGCACGAACATATCGGAAGGCATGTAGTCGTTCAGCGATGGGTTGTCGATTTCCCATGTGAATTTCATTTTGTTGCCTGCCTTCTCTTTTTCATAGGTCTTCTCCACATTAAAGGAGGAAATCGACATGTATGGTTTTACGACCACCTCATTGGAAGGGATGGTGACTTTTACCTTCTCTTTGATGTCTTTATTCTCTACGTCGTCTGCATACATGACACCCTCGATGTGGACTTTGCGCAGTTTGTTGGATGGCTTGAGGAAAATCTCTCCACTCAGGCCATCTTGGCCTGTCAATTTTACAGGCGATTTTGTCTCTATACCACCATCTTCAACTATGACCAAATTATATTCGAGAAGATCCCTTGAAGAAGACCAAATAATTTTCATACCACCTTGATCTGCATCTGAAATTCCATCAAAATCAATGTATGGCTCCATTAAGACTGGCGCCATGCAGGGGGTATTGTAGGGGTATGGTCCCCAGGTCCAAGTGTGTTGATTCCTTGTCAAACCTTCATCATCAATATATAAGCCCAAAGTGACCATTTCGTTGGCTTCAAAATCACTCAGGTTTGGAACCCAGTCTCCTTCTATAAATAGGGTTGGTTGATCATCAATCATCTCGGCTTTGGTGGATTCAACATTGCCACTGTTCCCCCCATTTGCATTATAATTTTCTCCATTGATGATAAAATTACCTATATGTGGTATGAAAGTACATGTTCTTTGATCTCCTTCATCAACCCAAGAAAAATTACTTGCTTTGAATTCAGCTATTTTTATCTTATCTGTTCCACCATCATTGTTTTTCTTCTCGATAAACATATAGGAATAGTCATTGGTAGTGAGATAGTGGTTGATTGAGGCTCTTGAGAAAGCTACAATCTTGAAATGGTAAACCCCAGCTCCATTTGGAGTGATGGAGTAATTGTATCGATTTTCCATTACTGTGTTAGAGGCCTTTGTTGTCGAAGGCATCAACGACAAAAGAATAAACAACGCTAAAATGATGTTTTTTAGTCGATTCATATGGTTTATGTTTTTATTTTCTATTTGGTTTATTTGGTTCTCAGACGGCAGCATAGCCTATGTATAATAGTATGTGTAGTCAGTCGATTGCATAATTTCTGCAAAATTATAACAAAAATGTGTTGTATAACATATTTCATTGTAAAAAAAGATGTGTTTAGATATAATTGGGCTCTTGCAAAGGTTTACTTCAAACATTAATTACCGTTAATCGTTCGTTAATTTTCTAATTCGTGGAAAAAATTTGGTGTCTATATACAAGTTGGCACTTTTTTTTGCCAACGAATTTCTACGAATAATTCAAATTTATTGGATGGTTGCAGATTTATACTAAGAA
>JAGHUM010000070.1 GCA_018064855.1 Candidatus Physcocola equi | reverse complement strand
TTTGTTTATCTTGCAATATATCATCAATGCTTTCGGAGAAGGTATTGTAGTATTTAATGTCTGTAATATACACATTGCCTTGATTAGACACCAAATAATCAACAATCCATTGTGTATTACCTTTCGTTCCTTTTCTTCTATTGATGATTTGCATAAGTTGTGGAAGATTGTTTACGTTTGTTTCAATCTCGTATCGCTTTAACACACTTTTAAATTTCAATTCTCCGCAAGTGCCTGCTTTCATCAATATAGGATTACAACGCTTATTGATTTGGTATTCTATCTCCCATCTTCTTTATTTTCGCTTCGTCAGTTGTATAAGAAATGCTTTTAAGAAATGAAGCATATTCATCTAATTTTTCATCAACATTTTGGATTATAAAAATCATTTGATTGTCTCAATTCTTTTGTCTAATTTTCTCATAAATTCCTCAAAAGGAATTGCCTTAAGGCGAGTTTGAAGTTCTTCATCGCTCATACCGCCTCTTGCTTTAAATTCTTCTATTACTTTTGCAACATCAATTTCAGTTGGTTGCTCTTCGG
The DNA here is from genome assembly GCA_018064855.1 of Candidatus Physcocola equi. Classification (GTDB taxonomy): domain Bacteria; phylum Bacteroidota; class Bacteroidia; order Bacteroidales; family Paludibacteraceae; genus Physcocola; species Physcocola equi. Next base: position 60,278 of record JAGHUM010000070.1, on the reverse strand, counting down.
TTAAAATCTGCTTATCCATATATCAAAAATGTTTTATATTTCATTATTTCCCATTATGTTAAACCTGGATGAGTTTTTTCAAATTCATCCATAGTGACATATCCATTGCGAAGACTTTCTTCAATGTCAATTTCTGGATGAAACTTTATATGATTATCCACAAGTTGTCAAGTAGTTTTTTATCCGTAAGTCTTTTCTTCCGAATTAGTTATTGCAGATGTAGGAATGTCAGTTGTAATATATACAAAGTCTTTACTATATCCGTGAACATCTATTAAAAAATCGGTATCTTTCGGCAACTTACTTAAACGAATTTCATATTCAACAAAATCTCCAACAAAGTTTTTGTTTTTTGATGATAGACTCATAGAAATGTCATTCATCATATTAACATAATCTTGACTACTTGGATTTCCTATATATAGATAAACTCGTTTTTGATATGACTCGTAAGGTTTAAATGCTTTTTGTGCTTTTATACCTTCAATATCTATAGAGTCAGCGTTTTGAATTGGGGTTGTATGATAAGCATACCGATGTTTGTTTAATACTTGTTGTGCTATATTCAGTTGTTTAATTGGGTCAAATACTAATTCAAACCACAATCTATTCTTTTTATCCTTTTGTATTCCTCGTTTTGATAGGTAATACCCATTTTTTCGTAGGAAATCAACTATTATATCATAATTATTCTTGATGTTTGGGATTAAATATACTTGACTCGCCATTAAATAATCTGGCAATTCAGTTTTAATATCAACAAAATCAACACCATTTGGATGTAATGCTCTACATTGAAATGCTGACAAATCATATTGGGTTTGCAGTTGTTCTATTACATCCATTGCGCTGGAACAAGAACTATTATTTGAATCTTCAATTTCAACGATGTATTCTTCATCCAAAAACAAGAAATTCGTATCATCATACAAATTCTCATAATCCAAATAGCACTTATCAAGTGTTGCCATTGGAATATCATTAATATCAATATAACTCATAACTTTCTTTATAAAATTCTATATTACTTGACAACTTGTGGATAATCATTTTCGCAAACGATACTTGAAAAACTATAGTAACTCGTCGATGCACCTAATGTTTTTAAACTGTCCCCATACAGGATGTTCACGATAGTCGTCCATAAGTTGTTTTGCCACATATAACACACAGGAACCAACATTCACGCCCTCTAAATCCTCAGGCTCGGCTTCTATTAGATGGTTGGTAGCAAATGTTCCCAATACAATTTTTTTCAGGTTTCTGCATCCGCAGAACATTTCGCATCCAAGATTTTCGAGCGATTCAGAAACAGTGGCGCTTTTGAGATTCTCACAATCAAGACAGAGCTGTCCTCCAACCTTCTTCACTGAATTTGGCATTATCAAATCTTCCATTTTGCTTGCTCCGGTGAAAACCTCGTCACCCAATTCTTCCAAAGAATCCGGCAAATCAACGAAAGTCAAACGATTGTTCCATGAGAATGTCAGAGGCATTATCACTTTCACCCCTTCAGGCACAATGTAATAATTCCTGTCGTACAACGATTTATAGACGGTTGACTTTGCAGGATCAAAAACAAGCCCATCTTCTACTTTTAGATGTGGGTTGGCTCTGTCGATGACAAAACTGCTGAATTTAGGACATAAACGGAAGTTCCAATAGTTTAAGAATTCAAGCCCTTTGCCGATAAAAATACTTCTCAGGTTAGGTAAACTGTATAGGCTGTCCTCGTCTATATAATTGATTGAGTCTGGGATAACTATTTTTTTCAGAGTTCTCGGACTGTTAAACGCACCAATCTCAACACTAGTTATCGTATATACTTTCCCGTCCAATTCAACAGAGGAAGGTACATGGAAACACTTGCAGCGGCCTATATGTCCCTGCTTAAGCCATGCTTCCATCCGCTGTTCGTCAATATAGTATGTAAAACGGCCTTTACGAACCTGCTTGTTTGTATTCACATCCATAGTCTTTTACATGTCGCTTGTTGATTGTTCAGCTGTGCTTCTTACGATATGCAATCTCGTCTGCTTCCGCTTTTTTATACCCTTTCACCAAAGTGGTTCGGACATAATCGGGAACTGCCGTGGCTGGTAACAGTGTGTGTGCCAAAATATGTTCGTGTCCACCTTCAAATCCCTCTCCACTGGTTAGAATCGTATATTGGTCATCGCCATATTCAAGAGTAGATATGTATTCCCCATATTTTTCAATGAAGCTATCTAGCATCTCCTGTACTTTTTCTGTAGTGAGCGGACACCCCCACACAATGCCCCAATAAGCACTGTAACCATCCGGTATCATCACAATATCACCCCGCTTGAACCTTATCATACTTTCGTTTCTGCCTGGGAATGGATTGTTTCTCTCATCATAGTTTCTGACGATGGATTCATCAACCAGTTTTCCGTGCACGTATGTCCATTCCTTGATGTAATTGTCTTGCCTTTTCATCATGCAGTGCATTGGTTTCTCTCTGATGAACGCACAATACAGTTCGCTGTCAGAACCCCAAGGGTCTTCATACATCATGTCCAAATGGTTAAGAGCCTGTTCCTTTGTCTCAAAAAGGCCTATTTTTTCCTTGCGCAGCCCACAATCCATATATCCGTGTTGAAGATCTTCCTCGTAATCCTCTTGTGTGTAGTCGCTCATGTCGTAGAGAGCCCAAACTTCCATTTCAAATATAGTGGAGGAATAGACTCCAGGGTATATCATTTTGCTATTTGTGTAATCTTTATGCTTCATATATGTCTTCCTTCGCTTGTTACTATCCGTTGGTGGGTGATGTCCGCATCTGCCCAAAATAGTTCTATACGCAGAATGTCTTGTCTGCTGTAGTATGAGTCAATGAGGAGGTGGTCAAACGCGGTACACATCACGAAGTCGCCGAATGGCTGTGGACCTCCAAAACTGAACAGGTGCCCACCACTGGCTGGATGAAAGTAGATTCCCTTCATATCATCAATTTTCCTATCTTGGCTTCCTGAAAACTCGATCTTGAACAATGGGCTGTCTGTCATGTCCTCAATGATAGGCAACAAGGTGTTGTAGTCAGACCCCGTATCATCGTTTTCCATCTTCTTCCAGCCTTCGGCTATAACTTTTCCGCAGACCTCGCAGTCTTTATTCCAGTCCACCTCCTCGTTATCCAGCCAGTGTCTGTAGATGGCATATAACTTGCCAACCAGTTTGGAAGTAAGGTCGAACAAAGTGGTGTTGATTGTCTTAAAGTGGTCGAAGTCCTCCTCGTTCAACACATACATCTTGTTCATTACTCATTTTCTGGCTTCCAGAAGGATCTGAATGCATCTTTTGCCTGACGGATTTCTTCGAATACCGGTTATGTCTTCTGTGCAATATGCGTCATACTCAGCCTTTATAGCAGCTTCTATCTCCGCCAGCAGTTCCTTCCTGTTGGCATGGCGCCTTTTAGAGGCATCGTCTAGCAATCGGCGATACTTTCCAAGACCGTAGATTTCTAGTTGATAATCATTTTCCATATAATATAGAGTTATTTGTGATTATTCACCTTGAGCACAAAGTGAATGTGTTGAAATACTTGCGACTTTATAACTAAAGACTGATTACAGAATAATAATGTGATGTAAATTAAAAATATGAAAATTTCGGAACAAAAAATTTGGGGTACTATATATAAGTTGGCACTAAACAAAAACGAAATACTTATTTTGTTTCGTTTTGTTCTTTTATCCAATCTTCACAATCTTTTTGGGTAAGAAATTTTATTGGAATTGGAATGTGATTACCATTAACAAATTTTTCAACTATAAAACATATATCTGACATCTTTGTGTATCTATATCGTGGCATTATTTTAGGAATATCCAATACTCCTAAATCAAAAAAAGGTGTTTGGTTGTTCAACTTGCAATTTGTCCATACTCTATTTACTAATTGTCCATATTTATGATTTTCTGTAAGTACGATTCCTTCAAAAAACATTTTTTTCCCATTTACCAAAAATTGACCATTTTCACCAAATGCACTCATAACTTTCATAATATCAAGAGTGTTAAATGTCTCATCGTCGTAAAATCCATCAATTTCCCATAAGTCATCTTTCATATTTTCTTCGTCATAATTGATTATTCCTCCATAATCTGTGAAACTTTTGAATACATAATCAATCAATTCAAGACTACATAAACAACAAAGTTTTGAGAAACTACTTCTTTTTAAAGTTAATTGCAACATAAGTATTTGGTTTAACTATTTATGAATAAAAAAGACATTATGAATTTTAATGATATTATTAGAGAATCAATTCAACAAGTGTTGAATGAAATGGATGATAAACCTAACGCAGATACAATTTGGATGGATTATATGAGATTGTTTGAAAGGTTTGCTAAATTCACAAAAGAAAGATATAAGAAAGCACATATTGGTACTAAAAATGAAATGCCTATCACTTTAGAAGAAGTTAGAGACCTAAAGGCAATGATAGAAAACAACCTCAATGTTTCATTCAAATAAAGATGAGTGCCAACTTGTATATAATTCCCTAATCATTAAAGAAAAATGATTACACTACATAGCTAATATACAGTTATTACCAAGAAAAAAAGAATAAAATTAGATCGAAAGATAGTGGATCAATAGTCAAAAACACGATTTCAGATCTATACCTTTATTATCTTTGTACCATTTGCGAATTGCATCTTCTAAATCATACAGACTTTGTATTATATCATTACCTTCTATTCCGTAAATATATTCCAAAGTTGCGCCACATGATGTATGATAGCAATTATCGTTCATATCATACCAATAACTTGTATGCTCCGCATTTTTCCATTCAAAATAAACATTCCTACCCTTCTTAAATTCTTTTATTGCTTTGTCAATTTCAGTTCTGCCATATTGTAGATGTCCAGCCTTGCGGTAAGTTGGTGGAAGAATAAACTTTTTAGTGTTCGGCAATAAACCTTGTTTTCCCTCCAGTCTGAAGTTCAGATTTGTACTGTTGATGGTGTTTATCAGCGTTGATATCTCATTTCTTATTGTTTCGAAATTATTGAGATCACGTTCATGAGAAATGCAGACTTTCAGTTTTCTACCATTGGGAAGTGGGATTCGCACAACCGTCAAACCTCGATGTTCAGCAAGAGACACCCCATTGTAGGCCTTGTTGAGTTCATCTGCAAACTTTCTGATGACTGTATGAGCCATAAAATCTAATTTTTCAAGTTTGAAGAAAGTGTTCTCAATCAAGTTGTTCTCCGCTTGCCAAATTGGAATAAACTTCAAGAATTCCTCCAGATAAATTATTATTTCATCATTTGCATAGTCATCCAATCTAAACCCATGCTCGAGTAGGTCGCTAACCATGGAGAAGTCTATAATGGTATAGCTGTATTCTTCATCCCACTTTTCTTCCTTTAGTCCTATGATTGAGTCCTTATAGTTCCAGTACGGTTCATTCTCTTTCTTTTGAAGGCTCACTCCCATATTTTTCAGTTCTTCAATCAGTTGCTTTGGTTGTCTGGGAGCAATCCTTTCCTTCAGGAACTGTGACAGATAACAACTACGTTCCAATTTTCTTGAAGCTATGAATGCCGATTTTTTCTTGCCTTTCATGTATGCATTCTTGATAACATCTTCCGTACATACGTTATATGTTTCTTTCATATCCATTCACCATTTGTATTGTAAAACATTGACTTTAATTCCTCAATAATATTTGATGATTATCCACGAATTTTTCAAGTAGGATTTTTATATTACATCTTTTGCGCTTGTGCAAGAACTTTTGTAAGAATCTTCGATTTCAACAATATATTCTTCATCTAAAAACAAGAAATTCGTATCATCATACAAATTTTCATAATCCAAATAGCACTTATCAAGCGTTACCATTGGAATATTTTTAACATCAATATAACTCATAACTCTATTTAGTGAAAATCTATATTACTTGACGACTTGTGGATAATCATTCTTTATTATTAGTGCTAACTTGTAAATAATTCCCAATTTTATCTTCGTCAGTTACCATCATCTGCCAAATAAACCTTATCAGAATTCAAATCCTTTACCAACACTGGATGTGTTGATGCCATTGTCAGTTTTTCTGCTAGTATTTTTAGATTGCGGCACGACAAGCCATTCACTGCTACGCAAACGGAGTCTCCATTATAGATTTTTCCATTCTTTCCCACATATCTTCCTTGGAAGAAATGACCAATTGAATATGTTCTTGTGCAATCCATACCAACTATGCTATCCAAGTCGATGCTGTCATTAATTGACATAAAATTCCACTTGTCAGCGAGTGAACTTATCACTTGCCATATCTTGTTTTCAATGTCATCATTGCAGGAATCGGTTGCGAAAACGATAATTGCGCCACAAGTTTTCGTCTTCCAGTTTAGTTTGGAATGTTCCTTTTCGTCAATAATAAACAACTTTTTGTTCTCTCTACACTCCTTCAAAAATCCACCTCTTTGGTAGTGACATCCATTTGGCATTGTCCTTCCATTTGGATGAAAGTATTTGATTTCTCTGAAGTTGCTGTATTCAGCAAAACATTCTTCTATAAGATGTTTTATACTCATATATCATTATCAATTAAGTCATAGTAAATCAATTTTTATCCAATAAAAAACCTTATAGACAAAAATCACATTTGTTTACAATCTTTTTTGGGGAAAACAAGGAATTGAATTTGTTTCATAGTATTCATTTCATCAAGTTAATAATTTTACATCGCAAAGATAACCAGTATATTTGACATAACCAAATAAATCATGAATTATTAATATGATTATCCACAAGTTGTAGATATGTAAATTTCGGGAAAGACATACAAAAAGGGTTACTGAATAAACAGTAACCCTTTCTGTTGATATTGCAAATTAATTTGTGTCCACCTTAATATTCCCTTTTCTTAACAAGGATGATATTGAATGGAAGACCAATGAAAATCAATACATTTTATAAGTAGTTTTCAGCACACGGAACTCTGTACGACGATTTACCTGATTGGCAATATCTTGCTGTTCTTTCGTCATTTGATCAAGAGCGCCATCGTCGAGAATCTGACCTTCTTTCATGAAATCATATTGCTTTGCCAATTTAGCATCAACTACAACAGGAGTCGATTTTCCATAACCTTTAGCAGTCAATCTATCAGACTCAATACCTTTTTTTACCAGATAATCAACAACCGATCTTGCACGTTGTCCCGACAATTCCAAGTTACCTTCAGCAGAGCCAACACGGTCGGTATGGGCACCAATCTCAATCGTGATATTTGGGTTATCATTTAGCAAAGCCACAAGTTTATCCAAACTCTTATCACTTTCCTTGGTTAATGTAGCCTTACCAAACTCAAAGAAAATGTTATCTAGTCCGACAGGCTTGCTAATAGAAGCCAGTTGCATATTCACATTGAAATTCTTACTGTCTTCAAGATCCTCTGTGGCAACAGTTTCTTTACGATTGAGATAACCACGGCAATTGCCCAAGATGACATATTTTACATTTTTATTGAGGGGGTAAGAGAAAGTGCCATCCTTTTTCGCATGCAGTTTCAAGTTAGTCCCATCGTTGCCCACCACACGAATGGTAGCATCAGGCAATGGTTCTCCAGAAGTAGAAAGAATCTTTCCTGTTATATTAAACAACACAGGCGGCAAAACAAAAGAATAGAGGTGGTCGTTACCTTTTCGCTCATCACGATTTGAACTGAACATACCACTTTCTGCACCTTCAATGAAAGACATACCAAAATCGTCCATGCTGGAATTGATTGGAGTCATCATGTTTCTTACCGATTTCCAAGATCCGTCGTTTCCTAAAGTGGCACAGAAAATATCTAGTCCACCAAAACCCGGATGTCCGTTTGAAGAGAAATAAAGAAGGGAATCGTGACGGAAAGTCGGGAACATTTCATCGCCTGCAGTATTTATTTGAGAGCCTGCATTTTGTGGTGCGCCCCAACCCGATTCATTTTTAATAGAGAACCATATATCCTTACCTCCGAAACCGCCTTGAAGGTCAGACACGAAATAAAGTACGCGTCCGTCAGAAGAAACAGCAGGATGCGCAAACGTAATAGAACTATCTTTTGAAAGTTCCACTTTGCTGACCTTACCCCACTTTCCACCTTGTCTTTGACAAGTGTAGATTTCAGCCCCCAAAGACTGGCCCTTTACCGAACGACAACGCGTAAAAAACATAGTTTTCCCGTCAGCAGTAAAACAAGGTGCTCCTTCATCGTCAATCGTATTGATTTCACCTTCAAGCGCCTCTATCTGATCCCATGCCCCAGCGGAATTTTTGCGGGCGACATAAATATTGTGTGTTGGCAGACCCGTGATTTTGCTGTTTTTCCGCTTATCACCTTTCTCTATGCGAGTGGTAGCGAAATAAACGGTAGAACTATCACCACCAGGGAATGCCGGTGAACTTTCCGTTTTTTTAGAAGCCAGCAAATCAACTTTGCTCACCACATATTTCGTAGGATTTTTGGCCCATTCAACAGCGTCAACCGCAGAAGATTTGCCAGCCAAGGCTCTTGAATCGGCAGGATGTGTTTCAAGGAAAGCATCATACTGCTTAATCGCCTCTTTCGCCTTATTGTTTTTTCGGAGCACATCCGCATAAAGCAAACAAGCCAAAGAATCGCCTTTATAACGAACAGCATTTTTCAAAGCCATTTCCGCCTTGCTGTTTTCATTGAGCAGGGCATAACATGTACCCATGCGATATGCCACATATCCTTTCTTTTGTCTTTCCTTTGCAGCAGATACGCGGGGATAAGCCATGCGGTATATCGAAGCCGCCTTATAATATTCACCAATTTCATATTTTTTGTCCGCTTTTTTGATGGTTTGATTAACGGAACAACCAGAGCAGACAACAACAGTTGCAACAATCGGGATGATTTTTGTTATGTCAGAAAAAAAATGATTCATATCGAAATAGGTTTTACACCTTGTCTAAAATAAACGTATAGAAAAAGTATTTAGTATGAATTGTGATAAAATAATAATCAATGTTGAGATGTCGCCCCAGTCGAATCGGCTTTTGTTGCCTTCACTTTTGCAGAATCAGTTTTGGAAGCCTTTTGACTTGCATTTTTGACTCTGGACTTTTTTGAGAAAACACCTTTAACTGGATTCCAGTAACGGTTAAACCACTCGGTATAAGTGTCAAAATCCTCTCGATATGAGAGACCGACACCTTGAGTACCATTATTGGTTTGACGGAAATAACTATTATCCGTACGGTTGAAAGCCTTGAATCTGAACTTTCCACTCGGGGTCAGTTTGTACTCGATATCAAAATCCAAAATACCACTGGTGTTATTATTCAGCGATGCCGGATTTGCCTCCCTATAACCAAAGTTACCATTTACCAACAAACGGTCATTTAGAAACTGAGTAGAAAGCGCCACCTCGAATTCCTGAGCCGAAGCATCAGCATCCGATCCCGGATTGTAGTTTACTCCGACATTGACATCGTTGTTGATACGAGACAACAAGTTGCCGACTTCAGACGACAACGTAGAGAATCCAACAGAGGTCAACTCGCTATTACCAGTTGCACCACTCTGTGCGCTGCTCTTATCCATGGTGTAGAAGTGACCTAAAGCAAGCAACGAAGCCACATTTCTGTTCAGGCTTTCTTCCGTGTTGACCACACTTGCCAATTTTCGCTTCACTTCCTCATCGGCATTAGGCAATTCTAGTCCGAATTTGATGATTGGATTCTGGATTGTCCCTGTCAAGAAAAGCAGACAGTCAACATTGGCACTAGTCGCACTATTGTAATTGGCATCATCAAGAATATTGGTGAGAGAAGCATTCAAAGAATATTTTGCCTGAACATCGAGTCCTGCAGTATAAGGACTACCAGTGAAGTGCAGACGGCTACCAGGCAAAATACTGAATTTTCTGGAAATAACACTCTGTATGGTAAAGAGATACTCACCTTTAGTCACTTCATAGGTGCCAAGCATGCCAAAATCTGAGGTTTGGGTATCGTAATTGATACGAATGACTCCATTACCTCTCGTCTTAATTATATCACCAGCTCGAGGGTCCATAATCAACTGAATCTGGGCATCAGGAGTTGCTTCAACCTGCATATCCAAGATGACACGCGTGGACATATTTTTTTCATCAATAATGCGGCGTATTTTGTCTCTTCTGTTTCTGCGTTTCTCCGCCGCAGACTGTTTTTCCTCATCGTTAACAAAAGTGATATAATCGTACTTGCCCACATCATTCGTTCCACCGATAGGAATTGTAACGACCGTATTTTCACGGCTTTTAACCTTCATAGAAAATTTGATGGCATTGGTATTTCCGTTAATGTTGACAAGTCCGTCAGCAAAAGCCTTTCCATAGAAAGTTTCATTATCCATCTCGGATGTATTGAGAGCCAATACGTTGTCACAATCAACATCCACATTGAATTTCCAATCTTTAAATCCTTTGTGGCGAATTCTGGCCATAGTTTTACCTTTATTGCCAAATTCATCCTTCACAGTAGCACCTTTCAGCGCAAAAGAGGTTGGCGTCATATATACCGTATCGCGGTCAATAGAATACTTCGTATTAAGGAATTCTATTCCAAAACTTGCGTTTTTCACAATCGGATGACCTTCGAGACCGATATTGCCGAACTTTCCAAAAGCATGCACTTTACCAGATGCCAAGCCATTGAAATCAGCAAGCACTTTGCCAAAGTAGCGACGCAAGAAACGGAGGTCAATATCCACCAAATCTCCTTTGATGGACATGGAATCACGCCCCAGGAACACCCCACCATGATAAGGAGAACGCGCCTTATTGACAGCAGAGAAAATATCGCCATTGAAAAAGATATTCTTTTCTTTAGTGTCGAAATGGGAATCCACACTCAGATCTCCGATTGGTGCATCGTTTATTTCCGCTGCATCCAATCCGAGTTTCGCAGTAAAGAATGGTTTGTTAAACAGTTTATGCATAAACACTTTACCATTTGCAATACCAGCAAAACCAAAATTTGCCGCATTAATCATATTGCTGATGTAACTGAGTTGAATATCTTTCAAAAACACCCCGATACTATCTTCCATGGAACTGGTGTTGAAGCCATTGATGCTCAACGACTGGTCGGCATGATCTATTAAGAAACCATTTACCGAAAGGTTACCAGGCCTGAGTTCTATTTTACTCTTGTGCATGGTCCAAACAGAATCTTTCAAGATAAACTCCGTCGGTTTAATGAAGAAATCAGCAGAAAGACCTTCCTTCGAAAGAGATTTCAGCACAGAAAGGACTGCCAATTCACCACTATACGTCTCATTAACAGAGTTACTAAAATTGATTCGTGAATCTATTGAATCGCGGAACGCATTCGCATTCAAGGAAAAATAGACCGGACTTCTTCGGTTGTTTTGCGGCAACATGGTAGCCCTGCAAATCAACTTTGCCTGAGATTTAGGATTCTCGCAGAGAATAAGCGCATCTTCAATCTGTTTTTTTCCGACACGCAATAATGGAGCCTCAATTCTGACACAGAATTTGTCTGTTATATCATTAAAAAAACCCTTTATCGTTCCATCACTAATCATGGCGACAGAAAGTCCGAAAACATCGGAAAGGACCTCAGTGTTGGATACAGAAAACTGGAAATCGAAATTATTACCTTTGGTTTTGGCAGATCCATCTGCGATGACAGCCGGCACATATCGTCGGAGGATATCCATCACATTGTCTTTAAGAGAAGCCAACTGATATTTACCAGAAATGCTACCATTAACAAAGTCTGAAACCACCTGTGCTTTCTTCACTCCCGCTGCATTTGCCGGAGTGATATTCACGTTGACGTTATTCACCAAAAGATCTTTTCCAGATGCGCGTTGAAGCAGGAAATTATCAATCGTGAGGGCCCCTTCCAAATCGTCAAATTCTTTACCTTGGAAATCGGCATCCATATTGAAAGAAAGGCAAGCATCCGCATTGCTTTTAGACAGATTTAGTTTGGTAAGGCAAACCTTTGAAACATCCGCATCAAACTTGAATACGGGACGTTTTGCCAAAAGATTCACATTTCCGGTGAAAGAAAATTTTGCGTTAGGATCGTTCACCTCAAGATCTCCATTGAAGCCATTTGCGCCAAAATCGCCATTGATTGTGATATTGTGATATGTATATCCTTTGTAGGAAAGGGAATCAACCGTTCCTTCTGCATCGAAAGCAAAATCATTTTTCTTTTCAGAAGAAAGGCGGCGCAGTTTCACTTTCAGTCCCAAAGAGGCATCGCCTAATTCACTTTTTGGAAGTACATCTCCAAGATGATAATTGTGGGTTTCAACAGAACCATCTATCGTGTATGTTTCAAACGCCGCATTTGGATTTTTGATTGAAACGTCCAGCACGACTTTTCCTGGAGCAGTATTGATTTCACCCTTTGCTTTCATATCCGCCAAAGTGCCATCCACATTACCAGAAAAAGCAATTGTTTTTAGATTTTCAAATGCTTCCGGCAAAAACACCTCTCGGCCAATTAAAGGAGAACAAATACGCTTCACATCAGCAGCAGAAGCGGAAACCTGATTGAAATCGGCTTTCAAGTAAGCCGTTTTAAAGTTAGGCAACCCCTTCACGTGCAAATCCGCATCCAGAACCAAATCTTCGCCATCTTGAATTCGCAAACGCTTGACATCCAGATTGGAAAGAGTCCCATTAAATGAACCGTTTATATGAAACACATCCGGCAAAGTGGAAAATGCAGGAACAAACGCTTTCAAATCAGTCAAAGCGACTTTGCTTGGATTGAGTTCCAGATCTATGTTATAATCATGGAAAAAATCCTTGGATTTCAGATCCGCATATTTAATATTGCACCGATTAAAAGAGAGTTTGCTCTTTGGCATCTCCGTGGTGAAATACAACAGCGACAATTGATCATTATTGGAAACCAAATTGGCCGACAAGTTACTGAGGACCAAACCAGAGCGTTCTGTAAAACAAAGTTTATGGAGACGGAAATTGATAGAATCCAGCGTCATATTCCGGACAAAGACATTACCATTCAAATTCTCAATATCAATAAAACGCGGATTAAACTTTCCTGGAGTCAGATTGACAGAATCCCGATGAAAGGATATCCCACAATCTTTCAAACCAATACTTTCAATGTCGGCACTCCACTTCGATTGAGTAGAATCTTTCTTTTTGAATGCATCCACGACGAACTGGAAGTTCATCGTTCCCAAAGAATCAATTTCACGGACAAAACCTCTCATTCCCGTAAGTTGTACCGTACGAATCGATATTCTTTGTTCAAATAGAGGCAGGATATTTACCGTCAGTCTTGCTCTGTCAACAAAAACAAGAGTATCTTTTTGCTGGTCTTCCACATATAAATCATTCAACACAAACGTATTAGGAAAACTCCATTCGATATTACCGGAATTCACTTCCGCATCAATTTTCTCAGACAGGCCTTCGGTTACAGCAGCAAGAACTTTCTGCTGTGTACTAACGTTTTGCAACAGCAGATACCCGCCAATTAGTAATAATAAAACGACAGCGAGTAGAATAATCGGTATATATAGTATTTTTTTTATAACTTTGCCTTAAATTAGATACACAAAGGTACAAAAAAACTTGCGATATGTAAGTATTTAGTCGCCAATAAGTGAGGACAAAACCAGAAAAAACAATGAGTGTAAAAATACTAGCGATAGAATCAAGTTGCGACGACACTTCTGCCGCCGTATTTAATGACAGCAAACTATTATCAAACGTCATAGCAAGCCAAAAAGTGCACGAAAGTTATGGCGGTGTGGTACCCGAACTTGCCAGTCGCGCCCATCAAAGCAACATATTGCCAGTGGTACATGAAGCGTTGAAACAAGCGGGAGTGAGAAAAGAGGAACTAAATGCGATTGCCTATACAAGAGGTCCCGGATTGATGGGGTCACTTATGGTCGGCACATCATTTGCAAAAGGTCTCAGCATCTCCTTAGGCATTCCACTGATTGACGTAAACCACCTGCAAGGCCACATCATGGCTCACTTTATTGAGAGAGAGGGAGAAGAAGCCCATATTCCTCCATTTCCATTCCTTTGCCTTTTAGTCAGCGGCGGGAACAGCCAAATCGTGAAAGTGAAAAGTTTCAATGATTTGGAAATCATGGGGCAAACCATAGACGACGCTGCAGGAGAAGCATTCGATAAATGTGCGAAAGTAATGGGACTACCCTATCCTGGAGGCCCTGTCATTGACAGGCTGGCAAAAGAAGGCAACCCTAAAGCGTTCACATTCTGCAAACCACAGATACAAGGTTTCGACTACAGTTTCAGCGGACTAAAAACCAGTTTCTTATACACGCTTCGCGACGAAGTCAAAAAAGATGCCGATTTCATAGAGAAAAGAAAGAATGACCTTTGCGCATCTTTGCAGAATACCGTCATAGAGATACTTATGGACAAACTTCGCAAAGCAGTAAAGGCAACAGGAATCAAGCACGTTGCTGTAGCAGGAGGAGTAAGTGCAAATTCTGCATTGAGAAATGCTTTTGCAGAGCATGCCGAGAAATACGGCTGGGACATATACATTCCAAAATTCAGTTATACCACAGACAATGCAGCAATGATTGGCATCGTTGGGTACCACAAGTTTTTGGATGGCGAATTCAGTGATATAGACCTACCTCCATATTCAAGAGTTATCATTTAATAAAACCAAATAGGTAAAACAACGGTGGCGTTTGAATTTATCAAACGCCACCGTTGTTTATTTTTGTACATTTAGTAACACCGATTTCAAAATATCCATTGCCTCATCAACAGAACGCACATCCATAAAAGAGACAGACGGTTTTTGCGTATTCGGATTGAATTTTGAACGAACAGCATGATTGGAGACATAGGAAATAAGCGCATCGAACACTTTCGACTGGTAGAACGGAGACTGAGGATTCTGCACTAAATAGCAATTCATCTTATTATTTTTCAGCACCAATTTTTCTATTCCTATGGCAACTGCATCCCAACGCAACCTGACTATGGTCAACAAATTCTCCACTTGCTCAGGAACCGGACCGAAACGGTCTATCAGATTATTTCTGAATTTTTCCAATTCTTTATCGTCTTTCAGATTGTCGATATCGCGATACAAATTCATACGTTCCGACACATTATCAACATACTCTTCAGGAATAATCAATTCCAAATCTGTTTCAATCTGACATTCAGTGACAAACGTATCTGAATCGGCATCCAATTCATCGGCATACAATTCAGAAAACTCATCATTCTTGAGCTCGTTCACTGCCTCTGTCAAGATTTTATGGTAAGTTTCATATCCCAAGTCAGCAATAAATCCACTTTGCTCTGCGCCTAAAAGATTTCCTGCGCCACGAATATCCAAATCCTGCATGGCGATATTAAAACCACTTCCCAAATCGGAAAACGTCTCAATAGTTTGCAAGCGTCTTCTTCCTTCATCACTCATCGCACTAAGCGGAGGAGAAAGCAGGTAACAGAAAGCCCTCCTATTGCTTCGGCCCACACGTCCACGGAGCTGGTGAAGATCGCTAAGACCAAAATTTTGAGCCTCATTGATAATGATTGTATTACAGTTGGAAATATCTATTCCACTTTCAATTATGGAAGTGGAAAGAAGTACATCGTAATCAAAATTCAAGAAATCGAGAATCACTTTCTCCAAAGCCTCTCCATCCATTTGTCCATGACCGATTACCACCCTTGCTCCGGGGACAAGACGGTTTATCATATCCTTTAAAGGTTGGAGAGAAGCGATACGATTAGAGACAAAGAAAACCTGTCCGTTGCGATCAAGTTCAAATTTTATGGCATCGCGCACAACGTCTTCATTAAACTGGCAAAGTTGAGTCTGAACAGGATAACGATTAGGCGGAGGCGTAGTCATAATGGAAAGATCTCGCGCTCCCAAGAGAGAGAACTGCAGTGTTCTCGGTATTGGAGTGGCAGTTAAAGTAAGCGTATCGACATTAACTTTCATCTGTCTTATTTTTTCCTTCACAGAGACACCAAATTTCTGTTCCTCATCGATGATCAGCAAACCAAGATCTTTGAATTTGACAGTTTTTCCAATCAATTTATGCGTACCAATGATAATGTTGACCTTACCTTCCTCCAAATCTTTAAGCACTATCTTCGTATCTTTGGCGGAGCGTGTTCGGCTCAAATACTCCACTCTACAAGGGAGAGTTTTCAGACGCTCGGAGAAAGTCTGGTAATGCTGAAAAGCAAGTACAGTTGTAGGCACCAATACAGCCACCTGTTTATTGTCTGCCACCGCCTTAAACGCAGCACGAATAGCGATTTCGGTTTTACCAAAACCCACATCACCGCAGACAAGGCGGTCCATAGGTTCATTCTTTTCCATATCTCGCTTCACTTCCGCGGTTGCCTTTAGTTGATCGGGGGTATCTTCATATAAGAAAGAAGACTCCAACTCTTGTTGCAAAAAGCTATCCGGGGAAAAAGCAAAGCCCTCTTCTTGACGACGACGAGCATAGAGCGCGATAAGATCTCTGGCGATATCCTTAACCTTCTTTTTAGTACGATCTTTAAGAGCCTGCCATGCACCCGACCCCAATTTAGAAATTTTGGGTTCCACACCTTCTTTCTGACGATACTTTGCAATCTTATGTAAAGCATGAATACTGATAAAAACCAGATCATCATCTTTAAAAATCAACTTGATGACTTCCTGCTGTTTATCATTGATAACCATTTTCATTAACCCACCGAATTTTGCAATACCAAAATCGATGTGGGAAACGTAGTCTCCAATTTTTAGGCTTTTCAGCATTTTAAGCGTCATCGAGGCTTTCCCAGAACGCGCTCTTTCGGAAACAAGACTGTATTTATGAAAACGGTCAAAAATCTGATGGTCTGTATAGCAACAGATCTTCACATCCTTATCAACAAAACCCTCATGCATTGTCTTTTCCACAGGAGTGAATGCTATGTCAGCATTCATATCGTCAAAAATTGCCTTCAGACGATCCGTTTGATGCACATTGTCGGTCATGACAAAGATTTGATACTTATCTTTAAGCATCTGCTTAAAGTTTTCTATCACCAAATCAAAGTTTTTATTGAATACAGGTTGTGGAGATGTGTGGAATTCCAAAACTGCAGAATCCGTGAAATGATTATGCAGACCTACTTCAATTAGTTTAAAAGATTGAGTTTCGCTCTTAAAATCCGACACAGAAAGAAGATCTTCTATCTCCACATTTTCTTCGTCACTTTTTGCAAAGCAATCACCTGCATATGCATAATCGTTAAATGCGAGAACAGTGTCCCTTGGAATAAAACTGAAAAACGAAATACGTTCTGCAGAACCGGCATTAACATCTGAAACAATCGAAATCTTATCTTTCTTTTCTTTGGAGAGCTGCGTGTCCACATCAAACAAACGAATGGAATCTATCTCATCGCCAAAAAAGTCGAAACGAATAGGCAAATCACAAGAAAAAGAAAAGACATCTAGAATAGACCCTCTGACAGCGAACTGACCAGGTTGGAACACGAAATCGACCTTCTCAAAACCGAAATTAGACAATTCGTAAGTAATAGAAGACAACTTAATCTGCTGACCGGCTTTCAATGACAACGTTTTACTTTTCAGAGCCGAAGAAGAAACCACCTTTTCAAGTAAAGCCTCAGGGTAGGTAACCAGCATCAGCGGTCCGTCAGCGCTCTCTATCGCATTGAGCGTTTCCGTTCGCATCACCTCATTGCCTGCATCTTTCTCGCCGTACTTGACAGCACGCTTATAACTGGAAGGGAAAAAACAAACGTCTTCCCCACCTGTAATCTGCACCAGGTCATGATAAAAATAAGCGGCATCTTCCTGAGAATCCAACACAAAAAGGAAGGAACGAAAAGCATCGGTAAAAGCGGCTGCAAAAAGAGCAGGAGAAACGGAGCCCGCCATTCCTTTCATCCAAAGATGCTGGTTGACATTCTTACCATTCAACCAGGTTGTTAACTTCTTAAGTTGCGTATGCTTTTGCAAGACAGGCAGTAAATCCGTCAATTCCATATTTGAGAACCGTAGATAAACAATCTAAATAATTGGAAAAAGGACGCATTATTGAATGCATCCTTTTTTAAAGAAGTAAATATAGAAATTATCTTGATATATACAAAAAACAATCAACCAAGTTTACTGATTCTGCGAAGAGTTTCTTCATCAATAACCTTGATTTTACGGCCATCCATGGCAATGATTTTCTCCTGAACAAAAGTAGAGAGCGTACGAATCGCATTGGAAGTCGTCATGTTGGAAAGGTTGGCAAGATCTTCTCGAGAGAGGTAAATACTGATGGTAGCGCCATCGGCTTCCACACCATAGTTGTCGAGCAAGAACACGAGAGACTCTGCCAATCTGCCTCTGATATGCTTTTGAGTAAGGCTTACCGCACGTTTGTCAGCAATGCCCAAATCAACAGAAAGTTGCTTAATAAAATACCATGAGAGATCACGGTTTTTAGAGACGAGATTATAAATCACTTCGCGTGGAATTGCGTAAATGACCGATGGTTCAAAAGCACAAGCAGAAGTCACGAAATTCTCTCCGGCAAACATTGCGCGATATGCAAGCATTTCAAAAGGTTTCACCATGCGCACAATCTGACTACGTCCACCGACGCCGGTTCGGTAAATTTTCACCTTACCTTTCACCACACATAGAACATGCGTAGGGGTGTCGCCTTCACAATAAATCACTTCATTTTTCTTGTAATTCTGAACTTCATAGTTAGCCTTCAAATAGTCGAGTTGGTCCTTTGTAAGGATATTCCACATATCCGTTACTTCGTCAATGCTCTGATAATCGTGTTTTACAATCTTAACCATGTTATTCTCAAATTTTCACAAAAATAGCAAAAAATAAGTTATAAAACATAAATCCATATCATATTTTAATCTTGCAACTATTAAAAAAAAGTGTTCATTTGACAAGTATTTCCATGATATAGTCATCTTTTACAAAACCATCGGAGATAGGTTCCACCACATCTTTTATCTTTTGCATGCCCATGTGCAAATAAAATTGCACCGCTTTGTTGTTTTTATTCACATTGAGTTGGACTGCACAAGGTCCGTTCTGCCAACTCCTAGCCTGTTCACAAGCCTTTCGGAACAATCTGCCACCAACACCAGTACCTTGTGAGGCAGGCAGGACATACAGTTTTTCTAAATGATACACAGCAGGCGAATCAGGTCTGACACTTACGAAACCAATAGGTTCGTCGTTCCAAGAGGCAAGGAAGAATTGATTCTTCTCATCGGTCATTTGTTTGGTCAAACTTTCAGTGGAATACATCCACCCCATCATTGAAACAATCTGTTCATCCGAAACGATTCCTTTATAAGTTGCGGGGAAAGCAATACCAGCAATACGTTGAATGAGAGGTATTCCTGAAAGACCAACAGGAACAATAGATAAAGACTTTGAATCCATACCGACAAAATGAATTAAACGATTTCGATAAAATCAGTCAGATGCTCATCGACATAAGTCGCAAGTGCAGCCGCGGATTGGGGAAGCAAACGATCCACTTCCTGATCGATTTTTTCAAATTCGGGCTGGAACTTATCAAAGAAAGCAGCAAATTGTTCTTCTGTTTCGGCTATCTCCATCATTTCCATACGGTTCGCATCAAATACACGTTTGGCTTTATACACCTGATTGCTCAAATCATGCGCCCCCCAAAGTCGAAGAGCCTTTGCAAAAGGATTATCGAAAAGATAAGGGCCCAATCCATCTTGAATAATATGAAGAAAGCCACCGATTTCAAATGCCTCCATGAGCAATCTGAATGCGTTGAGCGCATGCTGGTTACCGGAAAGGAGTTGCATTTGTTCGGCACCAAATTCATCACCTGTCACCTCAGCGATTCTATCAAGAATCAAATTGAGAAAGACTATAGGTCCTTCGGCAGCCGCTTCACGAAGTTCGGCATCGGCAATTTTGACAGAGTTAGCCATAAATAAAATATATCTTATTTATAAAAAAGGAAAGTCTGTTTGAACAAAGAATTAGATCTAACATTGTTCAACATCTTTAATGCCAGTTTTGGGTCTTCCGTCTTGGCACAAGAGACACCAAACATATCATTTCCAATAGGTTCAACAGTAAGTTTATCAGAAAGCCGACTTTGCCATTTATTTACAAAATCGTCAGCATCTTTCGTATTATCAAATTGGCAAAGAATCACATGAAAACGAGAAGGCTGAATTTCAGACATCACTTTAGCACGAACAGAATCAGCTATGAGCTGAGACATTTCGTCAACCTGTTGCTGAGAATAAAACTTATCAAGTATTTTTTCAGGCTGGTTTGGAGCAATCGCGGTATCTTGAAGAATGACACTATGAGTCTGGAATGGATTGAAAGAAGCAAAATTATTTCCAATATTCTGCATCGTAGGCAACAACAAGCATATAGCCAAAGAAGCAGCGACACCAACACCTGCCATTTTTTTCCATGAGAATACATTTTTCTCTTGCTCTACTGCCTCTGCCAAAGTCGGGCAATAGAAAGTCGGAAGTCCAATACTATCACTCCAATCAGAGAAATTGACTTCAGACGAAAAAGAGATTTTGTCATTTACACAACGAAATGTACCAAAACCATCCACCTTACAAAGCCCAGAAACAGTCAAATTATTCTTCAGCTCAGAAACAAAAGTATTCAAAGCAGCTTGCGCGTCATTAATAGACAAGCCATGAACGCGAGCATATTCCTGAGAAAGAAGTCCATCGTTGTGATTGAGTTTCGGGTTATAGACAACCTGCAGAGATGGAGGACAAAACTTGCCAGAAGTAGCATCGATGGAAGCCGACTTGCGATTGGCCACAAAACCACCCAGCATAGGGACAACTACACAAGTATTAGTCTGCAGAAGATTCAATATGGATGAAAACATTTCGTTCATTGTAAAAATTTTCTTTTGCCAAATTCAAGCAAAATTGCAGAAAAAATATAAAATAAGAATGAATGGCATCTCAAGATTTTTCAACAACTTTTCAACAAAAAAAAGACCTCCCGGAATGAGGGAGGTCTCAATGATAATAAAAAAAGCGAATTATACTATGTGAAAAGAGATGATAATCTCACTTATGAATTACCAATTTTTAAATTTCGTCTCCCATCCGTTAGCATTACAATAAGCGCCACCATTCGTCAGGAAATCGGCTCTGCGGAATTCTTCACCGCACAAATGCCAACGCATCCAAGCTACCACTGTAGGAACACCACCCCATGGGCCATATCCATGTCCTTCATTACCTTTTATACCAAGCCACATTGGAGCAATATTCTGACTGTTGCCATAGTCACCAGTCGCATTGTCATAAGCCATATCGGTATGTCCAGTAATAAAGCCTGTCGGAATAGTGAGTTTTATTGCACCGTCATGTTCAAAATCTCCAGAGTTCATAAGCATTAAAGTTGCCACACGAGCATCCATATTGGCACAACTTTCAGCCATCACGCCACCTTGAGAGTGTCCACAGATGCCAACGCGCTCCATATTGAGTTTGTTGTAAAAACGTGCAGCAGGGTCATTATTCATTTGTTCAATCCAGTCGAACGCTTTTTTCGCATCGACGCCATCCCACGTTGAAGGTTGCGAATAAACGATAAAGCCCATAGACGCCAATCGTTTGATGAGAACTGGCTGCGTGCTAGGTTTTTCACCTCCGCCTGGGCAGAAAATAACAACAGGGTGACGTTCATTTGGATTTGAAGTCAATTCTTTCGGATAACACAACACACCACCACCATTGGGTCCCATATTATCTTTCCATTCGTAAGCACAAGGTCCGTCCATGTCCATA
This sequence comes from Candidatus Physcocola equi, assembly GCA_018064855.1. Lineage (GTDB taxonomy): Bacteria > Bacteroidota > Bacteroidia > Bacteroidales > Paludibacteraceae > Physcocola > Physcocola equi. The sequence goes on along the minus strand of JAGHUM010000070.1, from coordinate 38,394 downwards.
TTATCACCCCGAACATACATGGTTATTTGTTGAGGTTCATCTGGAGTTGGATTTACAGGATTGGGTTCTTCAGAACTTGGTCCGACAAGACTGATGCTATCGAGACCTGCAATCAGATACTTGTCCACCTTCCCGTCTTTTCGCCAAATGTAAACACTTTCTTGAGCAGTAGCGTAAAGAGAGGAACAAACAAAAAGGATTGAAAAAAATATGTTTTTCATTGCTTAACAAATTTAAGGGTTTTGCCATTTACTTTCAAGAGATAAACACCAGGCAATAAATTTGCCACATCCACACGAGATTCATTACTCATTTTAACTATATTGCCTTGCAAACTAACAATACGAATTTGAGCATTTTTTTCAGCCCCAATTACCTGAAGATAATCAGTCACAGGATTTGGATATACAAAAAGGGTAATGCCATCATTTTCAACTTCATTAATAGCAGTAGTAGCGCCAAACTTCACACATCTTACATTTGCTTGACGAGAAGCGTCTTTTTTGTTGACAACCATATTTGCTTCAGAAAAAAAGATGTTTTGCACATCAGCCAAAGCATAAGTATGTTCATCATTATCAGCAGTTACAGCAATGATTGCTGGTTGTTGAGCAGCATGAATCATTAACGACATAAACAGCATCAAAGCTAAAAAAGAAAAGCGTTTCATAAAAAACCAACAAAATATATTTATTAAATAAAGTTTATAATAATGCGTATCAACATTCATTTTCACGATGCAAAAGTAACATATCAGGCTTCGTCAGTCTTTGAAAATACACTCAAACAATAGGATTATTTCTCCTCAGGAGTAGGACAAATATTGCATTTTTCAAAAGCACACAAAAAAACACAAACTGATTTACAATAAATTATAGAAAAAAAGAAAGAGGGTGTATCATTTATCATGATACACCCTCTTAAGACGTGATATACTTATTAAAGATTAATATTCATCCCAGCTCTTGATCTTGATATCATCAAAAGACATCTCACAAATAGAGCGGATAAATGCGCTGGCAAGACGAGCATTTGTGAAGAGAGGGATGTTGAAATCCACAGCCCCACGACGCATCTTATAGCCATTAGTAAGTTCGCGAGTAGTTGAATTCTTAGGAATATTAACCACAAAATCGAATTCTTGATTTTCGATCATCTCCAAAGCCTGGAATTTAGCATCTGTTTCATCTGGCCATCCCACTTGAGTAGCAGGTACTCCATTGTCTTGCAAGAAACGGAATGTACCACCAGTTGCGCAGATTTCAAAGCCGTTTTTCTGGAGCATTTTTGAAGCATCAAGCAAATCGACCTTTGATTTGGTCTCACCGCTAGAAATGAGCACCTTTTTCTTCTTAGGCATCTTATAACCAACAGAAAGCAATGACTTGAGCAATGCTTCTGAGAAATCGTCGCCAATACAACCTACTTCACCAGTAGAAGCCATATCCACACCGTGAACAGGGTCGGACTGCTGCAAACGAGCATAAGAGAACTGAGAAGCCTTTACACCAACATAATCAAGATCGAATGCACTCTTTTCCGGTTTAACAACTGGCAATCCAAGCATGATGCGAGTTGCCAATTCAATAAAGTTGATTTTGAGAACTTTTGATACAAATGGGAAACTACGCGATGCACGAAGGTTACACTCAATAACTTTGATTTCATTTTCCTTGGCAAGGAACTGAATATTGAATGGACCCGAGATATGAAGTGCAGAAGCAATCTGCATTGCAATCTTCTTAATGCGACGGGCTGTTTCCACATAAATTTTTTGTGGAGGGAATTGAGTGGTAGCGTCACCAGAGTGAACACCAGCGAACTCTACGTGTTCTGAAATAGCGTACGCAACAATTTCACCCTTGTTTGCAACAGCATCAATCTCAATTTCCTTGCAACGAGTCATGAACTGCGAAACGACAACCGGATGTTTCTGGGATACTGCAGCAGCAAGTTTGAGGAAATTCTTAAGTTGAGTCTTATCATGGCAAACGTTCATGGCCGCGCCAGACAAAACGTAAGAAGGACGAACCAAAACAGGGAAACCGATTTCATCCACAAACTTATCAACATCTTCCAATGTGGTAAGTTCACTCCAACGAGGCTGGTCAATACCAAGTTCGTCAAGCATTGATGAGAACTTGTGACGGTCTTCCGCACGGTCAATATCAACAGCCTGAGTACCGAGCAAATTGATGCCAGCATCAGAAAGTTTTACAGCCAAGTTGTTTGGAATCTGACCACCAGTTGAGACTACAACACCATAAGGAGCCTCAAAGTCGAGGATATCCATTACGCGTTCATAAGTCAGTTCATCGAAGTAAAGGCGGTCGCACATATCGTAGTCAGTCGATACTGTTTCAGGGTTATAGTTGATCATAACCGAACGATAACCTTCCTTACGAATGGTATTGAGAGCGTTCACGCCACACCAGTCAAACTCAACAGAACTACCGATTCGATAAGCACCGGAGCCAAGAACGACAACTGATTTTTTATCATTTTCGTAATTGATATCACTTGCAGACGCATCGTAAGTCACATACAAGTAGTTGGTTTGTGCAGGATATTCCGCAGCAAGGGTATCAATCTGCTTGACAGAAGGAGTGATACCACGGCTCTTGCGGTATTTGCGAACGTCGAGTACAACATCATCAAGATCGTTGTCTGAGCATTTAGTCACCAAACGAGCCACCTGGAAATCAGAGAAGCCAAGCAGCTTCACATAACGAAGCTCTTCATCTGGCACCTCTTCCAATTTATTAAATTGAGAAAGGATCGATTCATGCTTAACAATATTCTCCAATTTCTGGAGGAACCACTTATCGATTTTAGTAAGTTCGTGAATTCTATCAACAGTATAATCTTCATGCAAAGCCTGCGCTATGTAGAATATACGTTTATCGGTCGGCATCGAAAGTGCAGTATCAAGTTCATCGGTGTGCATCTTCTTGTTTGCAACAAAGCCGTGCATACCTTGTCCAATCATGCGGAGTCCTTTCTGAATCACCTCTTCGAAATTACGTCCGATGCTCATCACTTCACCCACACTCTTCATCGAAGAACCGAGCAAGCGAGAAACGCCTTGGAACTTACCAAGGTCCCAACGAGGGATCTTACATACGATATAGTCGAGAGCAGGTTCAAAGAATGCTGAAGTAACCTTTGTTACCGAATTCTTTAATTCAGGAAGACCATAACCCATACCAAGTTTAGCAGCCACAAAAGCGAGAGGATAACCAGTTGCCTTAGAAGCCAAAGCAGAAGAACGGCTGAGACGTGCATTCACTTCGATAACACGATAGTCGTCTGAATTAGGGTCGTACGCATATTGAACATTGCATTCACCGACAATACCAATATGGCGAATGATACGGATTGCCAATTCACGAAGTTTGTGGAAATCGTGGTTTGAAAGAGTCTGAGAAGGAGCAACGACGATTGATTCACCGGTGTGAATGCCAAGAGGGTCGAAGTTTTCCATGTTGCAGACGGTAATACAGTTGTCATATTTATCACGGACAACCTCGTATTCAATTTCCTTCCATCCTTTAAGAGATTTTTCAACGAGCACCTGCGGAGAATAAGTGAATGCTTTTTCAACCAACTCCTTCAATTGTTCATCGTTGTCACAGAATCCTGATCCGAGTCCGCCGAGCGCATAAGCCGCACGGACAATTACTGGATAACCGAGTTTGTTGGCAGCAGCCACAGCGCTGTCCAAATCGGTAACGGCTTCGCTCTTGATATAGTTGACGTTGATTTCCGAAAGACGTTCATTAAATATCTCACGGTCTTCCGTATCAATAATTGCCTGAACAGGAGTACCGAGAACCTGTACGTTGTATTTCTTAAGGACACCACTGCGATAGAGAGCCACACCACAGTTGAGGGCAGTCTGACCACCGAAAGACAGGAAGATACCGTCTGGTCTTTCCTTTTCAATAACTTTCTCGACAAAGTCTGGGGTGACAGGCAAGAAATATACCTTATCAGCGACACCTTCGGAAGTCTGCACTGTGGCGATATTAGGGTTGATGAGCACAGTAGAGATACCTTCTTCTTTAAGTGCCTTGAGGGCTTGAGAACCCGAATAGTCAAACTCACCAGCCTCACCGATTTTGAGTGCGCCCGAACCGAGCAAAAGGACCTTCTTATAAGAAGATGGGCCCGTGAACGCTTCCTTCTTGACATCAGAGAAAGGACGATATCCAGGTTTAGCCATCACCTTCACGAACTCATCGAAGAAGAATTCAGTATCTTTAGGTCCGCTTGCAGCTTCTGGATGGAACTGTGCAGAAAAATAAGGTTTAGTCTTATGCTGGATACCTTCATTGGTTCCATCGTTCATATTGACGAACAATGGTTCCCAATCAGCGCCAAGAGTATTTGTCTCAACAGCGAAACCATGGTTTTGAGATGTGATGAAAGCCTTTGTAGTTCCTACGAGCTGAACAGGCTGATTGTGACCACGGTGACCATATTTCAATTTAGAGACCTTAGCTCCGCTTGCCTTAGAGAGCAACTGATTACCCATACAGATACCAAAAATTGGCTTTTCTGGGTATTTCTGCATTGCTTTGCGGATATTTTCAACGGTGGCGTCGCAATAATTAGGGTCGCCAGGTCCGTTGGAAATGAAAAGGCCGTCATATTCAAGATTAGTGAAGTCGTAGTTCCAAGGCACGCGTGTTACGGTTGTATCGCGAGAGAGGAGACAGCGGATAATGTTGTTTTTAACACCACAATCGACCAAAACGACTTTGTATTTACCATTTCCATAAGTTACGACTTCCTTGCAGCTCACCTTTGCGACCTGGTTTTCATCATCAGGATTTACAAAAGGAATATCTTCACCATCTGGGAACACCAATTTACCTTTGAGAGTACCTTTTTCGCGAACAATACGGGTAAGTTCACGAGTATCAACGCCGGTGATGGCTGGGATCTTCTGTTCCTTAAGCCAATCGCCCAGACTGCGTTTCGCATTCCAGTGGCAATATTCAGGAGAATAATCAGCGACAATGAGACCTGAGACTTGGATTTTCTCGGACTCAAAGAATTTAGACAATCCATTTTCGTCGAGTTCTTCGGCAGGCACTCCGTAATTACCAACGAGAGGGAAAGTAACGGTGAGGATCTGTCCCGAATAAGAAGGGTCGGTAAGGCTTTCAGGATAGCCAACCATCGCCGTATTAAACACTACTTCACCAGCTACAGGAGCCTCGAAGCCGAAAGATTTACCTTTGAAGACTGTACCGTCTTCCAGCACTAAATTCAGTGGTTTAAAACTTTGCATATTCAGATGTCTAAATCAGAATTCTAAAATCATACAAAATTCGGACATTTTCACCGAAAATTAAAATATCCCGGCGAAAATATCCGAAAAAAGTTATGAACAATTTACAAATTAATACAAAATGGAATTAAAAACTATCAGTTTTAACCAAACAAGCATCCAAAGACTTTATAATGGCATCTTTGTCCATTTTCTGACCAATAAACACAATTTTCTGAATACGGTCTCCATAAGGTTCTTTCCACTCACGGAGCATATCTGGGTTCTCCGCTAAAATCTGCTTCTTTTCATCTTCAGGAGCAGAAGCGATCCAGAGACCAGATTCACGGAGATTCTTTTGCGTTCCGGCCTGTTCGAACATATATGACATATTGGCTTCATCTTCAAAATACGTCACGCCCTTAGTGCGAATAATGCTCTTATCCCACTTTTTGCCTGCCCAATTAAGGAATTTGTTACGGTTGAACGGATCGCGGCGAATATAAACAAACGTACCGATTCCGTATTCCTCCGCCTCGCCCTGACAATGATGGCAATGGCAGTGTGGACCATGATGATGGTGTTCGTGTTCATCATCATCGTCATCATCATGATGGTGGCAATGGCATTCTTCTTCTTCATCATGGTGGCAATGACATTCCTCATCATCGTGATCTTGATGGCATTCTTCACCTGGAGCGTGATGATGGTGACATTTCTCGCAAACCTCTTCATCCTCCTCATCATGATGATGGTGGTGATGGTGGTGTTCTTCTTCCTCATCGTCTTCAAAGGTGTTTTCCATTTCAGCAATCCAGCCAGCAGAAAGAACAGCCTTTTCAAAATCGAATCTGTGAGAGTTCACGATGCGTTCCACATCGACATTAGCATAATCAGTCTCAATAATTTCCGCAGTTGGTTGAAGTTGCTTGATGACCAACTTGAGTTTTGTCAATTCCTCAGGTTTCACTTCACTCACCTTATTCAACAAAATTACATCGCAGAATTCAATTTGCTGAATCACCAGATTCTCGATATCCTCTTCGTCGATATTGTCTTTTACAAGTTCGCTGCCGCATCCGAACTCCTGCGTCATGCGCAATGCATCCACGACAGTGATGACCGAATCGAGGCGAACGATTTGTGGCAAGCCATACTTCTTAGCCATATCGGCCATTGAAGTGATTGTCTGAGCAATAGGCACAGGCTCGCAAATACCACTCGCTTCAATAACGATATAATCGAATTTGTGTGAATTGGCTAAATCGGTCAATTGCTCAATCAAGTCCTGTTTCAGTGTACAACAAATGCAACCATTAGAAAGAGGGACAAGACTATCGTCTTTTGAATTGACCACACCACCCTTTTGGATCAGCGACTCATCGATATTAACTTCACCAATATCGTTGACGATAACAGCGAATTTCAATCCTTTTTTGTTGGAAAGAATATGATTAAGCAAAGTAGTCTTACCGCTGCCGAGATAGCCGGTCAGGAGGGTGACAGGAATGGGTTCTGTTCTCATATGAAATTTTCTTTTTGTCTTAAATTATTTGTCAAAGCGGTCGCCCCAACATCTGCGCATATAATCGGCAAGTTTGTTTTCCTGCGCATTTTCCTGGGGGTGCCAGAATCGATCATGAATATGTTTGTCGGGCATATATTGCTGAGCAATAAAATGTCCGGGATAATCATGAGCATATTTATAATCTTTGCCATAACCAAGTTTATCCATCAACTTGGTTGGAGCATTTCTCAAATGAATGGGCACAGCATCCGCACCATTTTGACGGATATTTTCAAGAGCGGTGTTAATCGCATTGTAGGCAGAATTGCTTTTCGGGCTGGACGCGAGATAAATAGTCGCCTCGGCCAAAGGGATTCTACCTTCCGGCCATCCTATTTTTGCAAGGGCATCAAAACACGCATTAGCAATGAGCAACGCATTAGGATTAGCAAGTCCAATGTCTTCAGACGCGGATATAACCAAACGTCTCGCGATAAACTTGGGGTCCTCTCCCCCATCAATCATGCGAGCGAGCCAATAAATAGCGGCATCCGGGTCGGATCCACGAATGGACTTAATGAAAGCGGAAATAATGTCATAATGCATTTCTCCGTCTTTATCATACGCATTGGGATTCTCCTGCAGGCACGCGATAACCTTTTCATTGGTAAACACGACTTGGTCACCAGCTTCGGAATTTGCCACAAGTTCAATGATGTTGAGAAGTTTTCTTGCATCACCACCGGCAAAACGCAACAAAGCCTCAGTCTCCTTCAGCTCAATGTTTCTTTTTCTAAGTTCAAAGTCGGTCGTTATCACCTTATTAGCCAAAGCAAGCAAGCCATCCGCATCGAGAGGCTTAAGCACATAGACCTGGCAACGAGACAGCAAAGGGGTAATCACCTCAAAAGACGGGTTTTCAGTTGTGGCACCAATAAGCGTCACAGCGCCCTGCTCAACAGCTCCGAGAAGAGAATCTTGCTGAGACTTGGAAAAGCGATGAATTTCATCAATAAAGAGGATAGGAGTTGGAGCATCGAAAAAACGGGATTGCTTTGCTTTTTCAATCACTTCGCGCACTTCTTTCACACCGGCAGTAACAGCACTCAAAGTGAAAAAAGGAGCTCCGATGTGGCGTGCAATGATATTTGCCAAAGTCGTTTTGCCAACACCAGGAGGTCCCCACAGGATGATAGAAGATATCCGCTTGGCTTCCATCATTTTACGGAGGACAGCATGGTCTCCCACAAGATGTGATTGTCCGATATAGTCGTCGAGCGACTTAGGTCTCATTCGTTCAGCCAGCGGTTGCATATCTTTCAATTATATTTATCTTCGCAAAGATACAGATTTTTGAGCAAATGCGTTCAAGAAAGGGCATAACAAAAAAGGTCAAGTTCAAAGAACTTGACCTTTAAGATTTCTTTTTTCGCGAAATTACTTAGCAACTTCAGCAACAGCAGCAGCTGCAGAATCAGCAACAGCCTTTACAGTTGAATCAGCAGCAGCAACAGCAGCAGCTGCAGAATCAACAGCAGCGTTAGCAGCTGAATCTACGGTAGCAACAGCTGAATCTACAGTTGCAGCAGCAGAATCTACAGTTGCAGCAGCGTTTGAGCAGCAATTACCACATGAAGAAAGTGCTACAGAAGCACATACAGCGAAAAATAAAACTACTTTTTTCATTTTGAGAAATATAAAAATTTAACAACTTGTTATCTTGTCAATTCTTGTTTTGTTTTGACGCTGCAAAGATACGCAGAATTCAACAACGTTGTACTAATTTTTTGTTAAAATTTTCACATTTTTTATATATTTTCTCTGTAATCAAGCCCAAAGGTTATATTTTAGAGCATATTTTAGGAAAATTTTAACAAATAAAGGAAAAAACATAGTTCCCAAAATCAATCGATTTCCTCAAGGAATTGATAATCGGCTGTGAGAATTGCATCCACCAAATCTCCTGGAATTTCGTTTTGACGATTTGCCTCACGGATTTTATTGCAGACAGCCTCAAAAACTTCATCCTCGTCCACTTCAATGCTGTCTTCATCTAGGTCCTCGTCAAAATATCCTTTTTCTTCGTAGAACTCCTCTTCGAGATCGAGGACAAATTTCACCTTTTCCGCATCTGCTTTTGGCTTAAGATCGGAAGGTATATGAGACAAGATAAAGTCGATAGCCTCTTTATCATCATACATATCAAGTTCTTCTTGGTTACTCATGACAAAAATTTTATGTTTATTAAGATTATTGTTTACAAAAGAGCAAGTCTGCACTATTTAGAATAATCACGCTCTCCGAAAATGTAAGAGCCAATTCTGACAAGAGAGCTTCCCTCTTGGAGGGCTATTCTATAATCGCCACTCATGCCCATTGACAACTCGGAGAAAGAAGGAACTATTGTCTTCATTTCTTTGTAAAAGGCTGCGATTTGGTGAAAATCCTGCTGAATGAGCTCTACAGAATCTGTGTGCGACGCCATCCCCATGATGCCCTTAAACTCCACATGAGGATATTCCTTCAACTTCCCCGCTAAAATGTCAGATTTCAGACTTTCTGTTGAAAAACCGAATTTTGTTTCTTCTTGCGCCACATGCAACTCGAGAAGCACAGCAATAACGCGATTACACTTAGATGCCTGTTTTTCTATTTCATCGAGCAAATGAAAAGAATCCACACTATGAATAAGGGAAATGAAAGGTGCGATGTATTTCACCTTATTGGTCTGCAGATGTCCAATAAAATGCCATTCTATATCTTTCGGCAGTTCATTGTATTTGGTTACCACCTCCTGCACATGGCTTTCGCCAAAAACACGCTGACCTGCAGCGTACGCTTCCGCAACGGCATCGGCAGGATGATACTTTGACACAGCAACAAGGCGAGTTGAGCCTGGTAACTCTGCGTTTATTTCATTTATTCTTTCAGCAATGGATGACATTATCTAACGAAATTATTTCTTTATGACAAAATCAGGCCATATCTTCAGCAGAAGAAGCCTCTGGGGAGAGGAGATCTTGATAATCAGCATTCGCATCCACACCCAAGTTCTTCTTTTCCGGAGTCAGACCGCTACCTGTTTCACTCGAATAAGGGAAAATATCCATAATATTCGTTTCGGCAATAGACGCCACTTCATAATCACTCATCGAATCGGAAAGACTTGAGGTAAGGTGGTCCCAAGCATCATCAATAGTGGAACCAAAAACAAGAATCGTGCTTGAAATCTTTTTCTCAGTTGCTTTCACTTCGTCCACAGTGATGAAAATCACCTTGCATTTGAACCAACGATCGCCTTCTTCGTGAGGGAAAATTTCATTCACCTGGGCTTTTTTCATGCCCATGATGGCAAATTCGCCAGTCACAAAAGGCGCGACTTCACGGCTTACTCGCTCTTCCGCCTCGGAAAAGCTGATAGCATCAACAAGATAAGTTTCACTCACTTTTTTAGCCTTACCGCCATCTACTTTTCCATACTTAACTTTACATTCAAACCAGTTGCTCATAGTTTATGAGAAATAAATAATGATATGATACTAATATTAAAAAATTCTTTCAAAAGATATTCTTTATGCAAAGATAATGCTTTTCCCCAATCACTTTTCTATTTTATTAAACAAAAAATATATTCATCAAATTTTCAGCCCCTCTCATATATTCTGCTTTTTATTTCAGTTATTTCTTCATTTTCACTAATTTTATGGAAACTCACATATAGTCTCAATCCATGAAGCACACATACCTCGTCGGCATTAACGACATATCGGAAAAGATGGAATCTTTCCAATACAATTACCAGAAAATGGTAGTCCAGATAGGAGTCTCATCCAAAGGCTTTACCATTATCTACCAAACAGGCACTTCCAAAAGCCTCAACGAGGTGTGGGAATCCAACATTGTGGAAGACGCCACCCGCAAATGCATGCTCATCCAATTGATTCTTTTCGGCAATAATCCTGCCTTTGAAAAGGCGATTGTCATGGAAAACGACACAAGGGAAAGTAAAACATTTTATAGCCAACGTTTTTTTGGGCTTATCGACAGCGACAGCAATGTTGACTTAACACCAATCAAAGATAAATCGTTTATAACCAACTATCTGATCAGTACCGTGCAAAGCAACTATGAGTCGGGCATCGCGGCATTGTTCTCTTATATCTTTGCCAAGAGCAAAAAATCAGAAGAAGAAAAATTCACATATTATTGGCGAGCATTCAACGGACTCTATTCCAGTCTGGCAAAAGAAGACAATTATCACAGAAACACCAACAAAGATCTTGACACAGAAAAGTCCATGATTCAAAACTGGATCTACAACAACGAATTCACTTCTGATTCTGTGAGCAAACTATTCAACCGGAAAGTCGATAAAGAACTGTCTTTCGAGGATGTCAATAGAAAGTTCCGCAGGTTTGGTTATATTATTCGCGGAAAAATCGCACAAACCAATTGGACACAACAAGACATCTATAATGCTTTGAAAGCCCCGGGCAACACGAATACGAATCTTGCTCAATTATTAAACCTGAAAGATTTTCTGTATCCTCAAGACAACAGCAAGATGTGGGTACCTATTGATGATAAAAAATATATCGCCCACATTTCTCTATACAGTTTTCTCATGGCAGAACTTGCCTATCAAATGCGATGCGATTATTTTCATGCCCGTAAACCTATACTACTCTACACAACAGCCACAAACCAATCCATCAGGAGTCTAAAGTTAGTCAACGTGCTTTTGGAGAACTACCTCGACAATAACATACTGAGATCGGTAAGTGAGAAAATTGATTTTGACAGGAATACTGTGGAGAAATAAATTTGCCACAAAGTGGACAGAAAAACAAAGTCGTAAAACCAGATGACAAATAGAAAAATGCCATGGTAAGATATAAATTCAATAACGTTTTTGCAGACTATCGTCTGATTGAGACTTCCGAGTTTGAAGAAGAATCGGTAAAGACAGAATGTACCGAACATATTAGCATGGAAAGAACCATGGAAGGTTTTCTGCTAAACTGTTATTTGCCCGAATTTCCAGATTATTCCATACCAGCCGAACTCAAAGATCCAGCATATAAAAAACTCTATGAATCATCTTTTCCGAGACCATTCGAAGTGTCGGATAATGGTTATCTCTTTCAATTTAAGAATAGTTCTCATTTTGTAAATCGTATAAAAACCACTTTACAAGACCTGATGATTGCCGACAATGAAAGGGGAAACGACCTGCGCTATTATAGCGACACTTACGATAGAGTTACAAAACAAATATGGAAGCAAGAACAACATCCGTTTCTAAATTTGTTTCTCAACAATGGATACGGTAAGAAACAGCAATTCTTCATTGACCTTAATCCAAAGTGTGATTGTTTGATTGAGGTTTCGTTTGGCAGTTCAATAGATTGCCAGAAAAAGACAGATAAGTTTTCTGTGACAGGATCCGACAGTAGGAATGCGAAGCGAGTTGTTTCTTCGTATAGTATAGTATGCACAAAAGAGGGACTCCCAGATAAGATGGAGTTTGTTGCTGACATAAAATTCGGCAATAAAACCATTATCCATAGAAAGACGTTGAATCTTATCGAATCTGAATTCATTGATGAAGAGAAAGAGTCTAACGATTATATAGTCGTGAACATAGGAAAGGATGAATATAAGATCACAAAACAAGTTGAATCAGAATCTGTTCTCCCTTTAAAAACTAAAAAGATAAAACTTTCAGATTATGTAGTGAATATGCTTGATAATGTATTGAGAATCACTACTGAAAGTAACATCGTGGAAAAGCCAGAGGATGTAGGCAATATACAGTCCGCAAAAGAGGTTTTCTTTTGGGTGGTGTCGATACGTTGCCATGGCAAGGAGTATTATCAATTTGTAGATGGAGCTATCGGTTGTTTATCTACAAGGCTATTAGAAGCAGATTGTGACCCAATCATTGACAGACGATATGTTTTGACAGACCATGAAAAGATTAACAAAGAAAACATAGAAAGCATATCCTTAAACAAATTTTTCCTTGACAAACAAGCCGTCTCTTCTCTCAATTTCAAACCTTCAGCGTTTAATGGAAGGGTTGAAAGATGGAAGGAATTATATATCAACAATGTCGATGAGAATACTCTCAATTATTTCTTAGAGTTAGGAGTGCTGGATGGAAGTCAGCCTAAAACAAGCAAGTTAAGAATTAACGTGTTAGGCGAAATAAGTTTCGAACTGATAGATCGAGATCCTCTACCAGAAGAATATCCGAGTACAGAAATAGGAATCGGATATAAACCTGGCAATTTAGATCTGGGAGATAATGCGGACAGGGAGGTAGATTACGACTACGTTATATACGACCAATACATGGGTTGGTATCGACATTTCCGTATAAACAAGGGGGCTAAAGCACCAATTATGTACCAATACGAGGGCAATTTCAGGCTTAATATGCAGGCTGAGTGCGACAACCTGATTTTTTACAGGCTCTCTCTACGTGATGAAATCCTCGTCAGAAAGGGTCCTTATAAGAAGGAGTTTGACATAGAAATAAAGATTCCAAAAGAATTAATCGAAAAACTTCTTCCACTTCATCGTAGCAGTGGCAAAACGATAGAGAAAGACAGTATGCTTTGGAATAAAGTCATAGAGGTTATTATGCCAAATTGCCAGCAAGAAGTCATATGCCAGATTCGAGAAGAAATAAAAAAAGAATTGGACATATTATTGTAAGCATCCAAGTTGCTTCTGTAGAACTTTGTTTATCATACAATATAAAATGTCATTTTACATTTTGAAATATTAGTATAAAATACCATTTTAATAAGAAAGGTTTACCTCAACTTTTAACCCAAATTTCCGATTGATAAGCATTTTCAGAAATTTTCGATCTATAGGTCATAAGTTGGGGTAAGATATGAAAACAAAAAGGGATTGTGAAAAATTTCACAATCCCTTTCATTTATTTTCATCGGACTTTAGACAAGCGAAAGCACAATAGAATCTGCCTTCAATTTGATGTTGGAAGAAGCGCAAGGAACAACCTTGCCCTTCATAATCCAGTCCATAAGGTTGTCGATGATGGTGAGGGATGGAGTATCCTGCAAATTGGAAATGATATACACCTGGTAGTTTTTTGCATTCTGGGTGCAAGCAAGCCATTCCTCTTTTGACATAAAGAAGGTCTTTGAGTTGTCAACAAGACCCTTACAAGCAATTAAATATTCAATAGTGCTTGCATCGTTATCGTTGTCATCAATGACAAAATCATAGCCTTTGCTTCCATTTGCACCATTGCTCACCCAAGAAACACGTCCTGGATACTTCTTCTGCAAATGTGTATTGAGGAAAGACTGGCTCTTTTCAGCAATCTGTTTGTCCAAAGCATCATTGGTGCGGATAATAACTTTTCGGTCGTCCTCTCTCAGTTGATCTACAAGTGCAAGAGCCTGGGCTTTTTGTGAAGCAAGAGCAGAAAAAGCATCACTACTATTTGCCGACAAATTCTCCAATTTCTTATTGCTTGCATTGAGTAATTCTGCAATACAGTTGGTTGATTGCTGTTGCAAATTAGCGATTTCTGCAGCCATCTTGCGCTGAAGATCAGCAACTGCTGTATTACTTGCGGCAATAATCTCAGCCACCTTTTCTGTAGTTGCGTTCAACAAACCATTCATTTCTGAACGGTTGTCTGCAACGACCTTTGTTAATTCTGAATCATCTGCGGTTTCAGACACTGATGCAGGCACAGTTTCCACTTCCACAGCGAACTGTGACATATCAATAGCAGAGAAAACAGGTTCTTCCTCCACCATCTTTTCCTCCACCATCAGGTCTATCTTTTCCTCCACCGATGCAGAAGCGGCTGCAATTTCTTCCTTCACATCTTCTGCGATATTTACTGAAGAAACCGGCTCAACAACGGTCTCAACAACCGGAACAACGACTTCATTTGCTACGACTTCTTCTTTAGGAGCGACAACAGGAGCCTGCTGCCCTTTCATCCATGCAGAAAGTTTAGTCAACTCGGTACGCGCTGCAGACAAATCAAAACCATCTGAAGCCACATTACAAACAACACCATTTGCAGAATTAGCAGCATTTGCGGCTGTGTTTTTATCGGATTCGGCAGCATTAATCAAGACGAAACTAACCTGAACACCTTCATTAGCGGCTTTTAAAGCAGCAGAGGTATAAAGTCCGTCAAGAGAATCATTACCAGCAGTGATCACAACTATACGCTTACACTCCGCTTCATGCTTGGCTAAATCGGAAAGCGATTCTTCAATGGCCTTAGAAATCGGTGCACCACCATTTGCCATAGGAAAATTATTGATTTTCTGTTCAAAATCCGACTTAGAATTATTACCAAGGTCCAGATTACGGATAGCAAGCACTACAGGACCCGATGACATAAAAGTCTTAAGACCTGTGATTTCAGAAAAATCAATCATTGGAAGAATTTCATCACGCAACAATTGTTGGGCAACAGATTTTCTATTTGCTTCGCCCATAAAGTCGGACACATCAAAAAGGATGTCAATAGCAGTTTTCATTGTGTTTTATAGTATTAGATATGATAAAGGTTGTAATTATTCACAAGTTTCACAAAGATACACTAAAAGTGTAGAAATAAAGAAAAGAAACAAAATAAAAATCAGACAATCGCCACTAATGCAGATATGTCTTCATTAAAACCTCCAAGAGAGACCGAAGTAATCGTGTTAACAAGGCTCCGATCATAAGGTCGCTCAACACGAACATAGTTATCCGTAAAACCATGCATTTTTCCGCCTGTTCGCTTCTCTTCCCAAAGGACAAGCGCTTCACGTCCTATCATCCGCTCATAAAAAGCGATACGTTTCTCTTCGGATAAATCATGTAAGACCTCGCTTCTGCGTTTCTTTTCAGCAACAGACACTTTGCCTGGAATTTGAAGAGCAAAAGTGTTTGGGCGTTCAGAATATGAGAACACATGAAGTTGGGAAATCTGAAGACCTTTGATGAATTCAACAGCATCCTCGAAAAATGATTCAGTCTCACCATTCGTTCCCACAATAACATCGACACCGATAAACGCATTTGGCATGAGCGAATGAATGGTATGAATACGATCCGCAAAAAGCTGTCTTTTATAGCGTCGCTTCATCAAAGCCAGCACATCATCAGAACCACACTGAAGAGGTATGTGAAAATGAGGGACAAACTTTTTCGACTGGGCACAAAAACGAATGATTTCATCAGTGAGCAAATTGGGTTCTATAGACGAAATACGATAACGTTCAATGCCTTCGACTTCATCTAATGCGCGTACCAATTGTTCGAAAGTTTCACCGGTTGACTTACCAAAGTCGCCTATATTCACACCTGTGATAACAATCTCCTTTGCGCCTTCTTTTGCGGCTATTCTTGCCTGCTGCACCGTTTCCTCAACCGATGCGTTTCTGCTTTTGCCTCGCGCAATAGGAATGGTGCAATACGTGCAGAAATAATCACAGCCATCCTGCACTTTCAAGAAATAGCGGGTGCGGTCACCTCTTGTGCAAGTCGGGAAGAAACTTTTAATCTCAGATCTTTTGGTATGTTCAACAATGGTTTCGCTATTTTTCGTCAAACCATCTTGCAAATGCGGAAGAATATCAAATTTATCATGAGCACCCAACACAAGATCTACACCCTCCAAAGCGGCAACTTCATCAGGTTTCAATTGCGCATAGCACCCTGTCACAATCACATAAGCGCCAGGATTCTGCCTAACCATCTGTTTGATGATCTGACGTCCCTTACGATCTGCCACTTCAGTGACCGAGCAAGTGTTGACCACACAAACATCGGCTTTCTCTCCTTTTTTTGCAATTTCAAAACCCATGTTTATGAGTCTGTTGCCGATTTCAGAAGTTTCCACAAAATTGAGTTTACAGCCGAGGGTATGAAACGAGACCTTTTTGCCTATGAACTGTGCATTACCTGACATAATCTAAGAAATGATGATTCTATCACAAAAATACAAAAAAAGAAAAGGGCCACCAAAAAATGGCAGCCCTTAGCTTCTAATATACTAAATTAGTTTTTGAACTTAACAGGAATGAGGTTGCCATTCACCTTAGAGAATGGTTCGCCATCACGGTTGAGCAATACATCCATACCGCCACGACGAGCAGTTGCATAACCTTCATTGTTGAAGTCTGTAATATAGTCGTAAACGCAAAGAGTAACAAGTTTTCCGTTGTAGTCAATCAGACCATACTTGCCATCCTTCTTCACACGAGCGATACCAAACTGGAAATCTTTAGCCTCATCGTATTCCAAGCCAGAAAGAAGGGTGCCATCTTTTTTGACATAACCATATTTCAACTTGCCGTTTTCCTTTTTCGCTACAACAGCATATCTGCCGCTAAAGTTGTTTACAACGTCGAACTGAGGAGCGATAACCTCCTTACCAGTAGTGTCGATGTAGCCATACTGACGCTTGTCATTAGCCACAGCAGCCAAACCATTATAGTAAGGTCGAACGTCTTTGTAGTTTTTATTAGCGACTTTCTTACCCTGCTTGTCAATAAAGAAAGCATTTCCATTCTGATCTTTCACAGCAGCCATGCCATAAGAGAAGTCGGTTGCAGACTTATACTGAACAGGGATCACGAGTTTGCCTGCCTCATTCACATAACCATATTTGCCACCCTTACCAACTTTTGCAAGACCTTCCTGGAAATCGGCAGCATTATCAAATTCAGCTTTTACAACAAATTTGCCAGCCTTATTTGTATATCCATACTTACCTTTCTTAAGAGTACGAGTTGGGTAAGGGAACTTCTGGTTCATTTCGTTAGTCGCAGTCACACGAGCGCTGCCGAAAGGATATTTCTGGATGAACTTTTCATAAGCCTCACGAGAGTTTGCCTTTCTTGCAACGTCAAGATCCGCTTCAGCCTGTTTGCGGAAACCAGACATCTGTTTGCGTCTTTCCTCACGAACTTTGCGAGCCTCTTCAATTTCAGCCTCAGCCTTAGCAGTTGCCGCTTTTTTATCAGCAAGCTGCTTAGCAGCCTCGGCTTGCTTCAAACGTTCAGCCTCTTCCTTGATGTCAGCCTGTTGCATGAAATAAGCCTTCATCTGTTCAGAGAGAGTCTGCATTTCAGCGTAACCTTCATCCTTGATAGGATTTGAGCTAAAATAAGCAGCACAAGCATTACGAGTTGTTTCATAATCAGCAGCTTCATAGCTGATCTTAGCCTGAAGATAAGCCACACGCGGAGTAACACGACCCAAAGCCTTAACAGAAGCATCAAGGTGTCTCATTGCGGTATTAGGTTCGTGGTTGACATAATAAGCATCAACAGCCTTTGTGTAATATTCAACAGCCTGTTTTTCCTTATAATCAAGAGTCTTTGTTTGGAAATTTTTTGCCACATCAGACATTGATACTGCGACAGGAGCCTTCTGAACAGGCGCTGCAGGGGTCGTTTTCTTAGCGGCAGTTTTAGTCGTCTTAGTGTTCTTAGAAGTTGCGGCAGTTGCAGCAGAAGCGTTTACGCTTGCCAAGCAAAGGCCTGTTGCCATGACGACATATATCAATTTTTTCATTTTGCTTAAAATCTAAAGAATTAATTTGGAAGATAACAAAACTAAAGTGAAGTGGAGATTATTCGTCGAGAGCAAGTCTCAAACCAATAGTTTTATTCTTCACCTTCAGATTGATTTGCTGAGTAGCCTTAATCGAGCAAGCCGAAGCTGGGTCAGCGTAAGAACCACCTTTAACAAGTCGGGTGTTCTTATCAAATTTTTCAGCAATCCACTCTGCCACATTACCAGTCATATCGTAAATGCCAAGAGCGTTAGGTTCCTTTTGAGCAACCTGATGAACGTCATCTTCTGCATTGTAGATAGTCCAAGCCACATCGTTGATGTTGTCCGAGCCACTAAATTCTGTAGTAGCAGCGTTTTCACCACCCTTTGCAGCATACTCCCATTCCTTCTGAGTCAGAAGTCTGTAGCGAAGTCCAGACTGTTCATTGAGTTCTTTTACAAAAGCCACAGCTTCATCCCAAGTGATGTTGGAAACAGGTTTCAAACGAGTTTCAGCATCCATAGTATTTGCAGTTGAGCCATTGTTCATGACACGACGCCACTGAGCGTTAGTGACTTCAGTTTTTGCAACATAGAACGATTTGATCTGGCTATTACCTTTTACATATACCATTTCAATACCGCCGAGATTACGCACCTTCTTCATGTCGGCAACCTCATTGATTTTTGCGATACGGTGCGAACAATAAAGCATAGAAGGGTCAAGTTCAAGAACCTTTTGATAATTTACCTTTGCAGTTTCGAAATCACCTTTCTTATAAGCCTCTTCGGCATCCTTGTAAGCCTTGTTCACATTATCATAAGGAACAATTGTAGTCTGCCAGAAATTAGGAGAAGTAGTCAACACAACTGGATTTGTTGAACGGCCAATGTAGTAAGATTCAAATGCTTTTGTGCTGTCGCCAGTAGAAAAAGCCTTCATCATGTTGTTAACAGCCTTCACGCCATCGCTCACATGGTCATATTCTTTCACATCCCATTCAACATTCATTGAAGGATTTACGATTTCAAGACGAGTAGCATTACCATACGCGCGGATAAGAGAACGACCGCTACCGCGAACAGACATATCGAGTTTGCCCTTTGTCATGCCCACTGTAGCCATCCAAGTATCGAGTTTAGCGTCAGCCACAACGACACCCACTTTTTTAGGATCCTGCTTACCGATAACCACATCAGTAAACATTTCGCGCCATGAACCAACCTTCAAAATTTCAGGAGAGTTTGTTGCTCCGGCTCTTTCAAGGTTATCAACCACCATAGAAGATTTAGCCGAGGCGATATAACAATTAAACTTTTCGCTGTAGAAAAGAACAGTGAAATTGAATGTCGCCTTGGTTGGTGCGATATTATTGTAACGGAGGGCCATATTTTTGAAATTCTGAATGTCCGCACCCTTAACAGCGCTTCCGTTCACTTTATAGCCGTCTTTAGCGGTCCACACCGGTTTAGCGATGTAACCAGGAGCACCAACAACTCTTTTGATAGTGAAATCTACACGACAAGAATCCATAAGATACGAATTTTTGCCAGCGTCTTTCGCTTTGCAAGCAAACGAGCCTGTGAACTCATTTTGCTGAGCAAACACCGAGCCAACAGCCATAATCGCAGCGGCCAAGGTCAATTGAAAACGTTTCATTATTTGTTTATTTTTATTTATAATTTCTCGTGATAGTATGATAGTCTAATACACATTACTATTAAATTAGGCAAATTTAGTCAAAAAATGCGAAAAAAAACTCATTTTACAAAAAAAGATAGGTGCCACAATAAGCGACACCTACCCTCTTTGCAGTTATATAGAATCTCGAATCAATATCCAAGAATCTTCAACATAGACTTGTAACTCTGTTCTTTTGCGAACAACTTGGTGAAATACTCTCCATTTTCATCCACATCGACAATCACCAATTTTGGTGCAGGAATAAGGCAGTGCTGGATGCCACCAAAACCACTAAGCGACTCCTGGTATGCGCCCATATGGAAGAATCCAACAAACTGATCCCTACCCAACTCATATTTCGGCATAAAAATAGCATTGGAATGTGCTTCGGCATTGTAAAAATCCATGCTATCACAAGTAAGGCCACCTAAATGCACACGCTCATAAGGTTTATCCCAGTTGTTGATTGCTAGGAATGGGAATCGCTGGTCAATCGCCCAAGTGTCTGGCAAAGTAGTGATGAACGAACTATCAATCATATTCCACAACTCACGATCGTTTTGTTTCTTCTGGTTGACAATGGAATAGAGCATAGCCCCGCTCTCGCCGACAGTAAAAGAGCCAAATTCGGTAAACAAGTTAGGCTCTGGAACACCATTGGAATTGCAGATATTCTTGATTTGCGACACAATCTCCTCAATCATGTATTCATAATCGTAATTGAAATCAAGATGTGCCTGAATAGGCAATCCACCTCCGATGTTGAGAGAATCAAGCGTTGGACAAACTTTGCGTATTTCACAATACTTTTCCACACATCGGTTAAGTTCGTTCCAATAATAAGCAGTGTCTTTAATTCCCGTATTGATAAAGAAGTGCAACATTTTAAGTTCCACTTGTGGATTGTTTTTGATTTTTTCTTCATAATATGGAAGAATATCCTTGTAACAAATACCCAAACGAGAAGTGTAGAAGTCGAACTTTGGTTCTTCTTCGGTTGCGACACGAATGCCTACCTTGAATTTTTTAGTACAGCCGTCAAGCAATTGATCCAGTTCAAACACATTATCGAGACTTGGAATGACATTCACATATCCATCATTGATCAGATGCTGAATGCCCTCAACATATTGAGGGCGTTTAAACCCATTACAAATGATAAACTTATCTTTAACCAACAGCCCAGCTTCCTGCAAAGCATCAATGAGATTGATGTCAAAAGCAGACGAAGTCTCAAGGTTAACATCATGCTTAAGCACTTCCTCCATCACAAAGGAGAAGTGTGAGCTTTTCGTACAATAGCAATAATTATAATCGCCTTGATATTCCACTTTAGCCATGGCGACATTAAACAAACGACGCGCATATTTGATGTTGGCAGCAATCTTAGGAAGATAAGCAATGCGCAATGGAGTACCATATTGTTTAATCAAATCCATAAGAGGAACCCCGAACCAGCAAAGTTCGTTGTTTTCCACTTTAAACTCCTCAGAAGGGAATTCAAACGACTGTTCAATCAGATCGATGTACTTGTTTTTCATTTGCGGAACAATAAATCTAAATCAAACGGATGAACCAATCAAAATCAATCCGAATCATTCAGATAGGCGTTATACAATAAAATTAAATCATTTAATTTGTGCAAATTTAGCACATTCACCGAAAATAGAAACAAAAATTGAGCCAAAAGAAGAAAAAAGGTGAATAAAATATAAGAGTTTTTGAATAAAATTGCATCACAAAAACTAATGCAGTGCAAAAAAGCAGTATTTTTGCAGTAAATTATCAAAAATCAACATTCAGAGAAAAATGAGTGAAACCTTAGAAAGCCGCAGAAAACTGCTTAAAGCCGGTTTATGGATGGCATTATTAAACGGAATCCTGCTCAACCTAATATCTTACAAGCACCTTATCGTAGCTCCCCCATGCGAGACAACAAATGAAGCTGTATTCATCGGATTATACAGTTTCACACATTTTCTTTTCATCGCATCACTTCCCTACGTCTTGGTTTTCACACCGGCAGCTTTGCTAAGCACAGACAAACGTAAAAAAGCCTGCATGTGGTGGGGGGCAATAGCATATACCATATTTTTATTGATCATGGTGGTTGACGCCTTCGTTTACAACCTATACCGATTTCATTTAAACCATACCATCATTGAGCAAATATTTGCGCCAGGTGCCACACAAGTATTTGAGTTTACTGCCGTCATGTTTATCGCCGCAGCAGTTATTCTCGCCGTACTTATCAGTATGGAAATCGGGCTATTCAAATTGGGCTACTGGATTTCAGACAAGATCAACGACAAGAAAAGCGCCGTTATAGGGGCTGTGTTACTTTCCATCTATTTCGGATGCCAAGTACGCTTTGCAATTGCCTATGCGCAAAACGACAGAGCCATCTGCCGCATCAACCGATACCTTCCTCTTTCCATGCCAATGAACATAAACGGAGCGCTCCGAAAAATGGGTATGGATGTGCCTCAAAAGCACAAGATGAATTTCAACATAGAGACATACAAATACCCTCGCACCCCTTTAATCAGTCAAGGCGGGAAAGGGAAAAACATTATTTTCATCACACTTGATTCCTGGACAAAAGCCAGTTTTGACAGCATCAATTGTCCTAACATCTACACATTCTCAAAAAAATGCAGTCTTTTCGAACATCATTATAGCGGCGGGAACTGCACCAGAAACGGCGTTTGGAGCATGCTTTATGGCATTCCTGGTTATCATTGGTACAACTTCAAAAAGAAGGAAATCCGACCAGTTCTCATTGACGAATTAGAACGACAAGGTTATAAATTTGGCATATATCCAAGCGCATCCCTTCAAAATCCAGACTTCACAAAGACTGCATTCGCACATCTGAATAATATCAATATAAACACAAAAGGTTCAAAAGCCTGGGAAAGAGACAGCATACTTGTGGACAACTTTATTGCAGACAGTCAGTCCTCCAACGACAGTCTGCACTTCATGTTTTTCTTTTTTGACTCCATGCACAGCATGATTATGCCAGAAAATTGGAACGCCCCATTCCAACCGACCTGGGATTATCCACAATATCTGACAATCAATAATGAAACCGACCCCAAACCATTCGTGAACCTTTACCGCAATATGCTCTACTACATAGACCACCAGTTCAAACGCATCATCGACGAACTGGAGCGGAAAGACCTGTTGAAAAATAGCATCATCATTGTCACAGGAGACCACGGTCAAGAATTCAACGAAAACGGGAAATGCTTCTGGGGACACAACGGAAATTTCAGCGTGGAGCAAATCCAAGTACCCCTACTCTATTTTGATGCAGACCGTCAGCCAAAGACATATACCCATTGGAGCAGCCATCGAGACATTGCGCCAACGCTACTTCACGATGAGCTTGGCGTGACAAATGACACAAAAGACTATTGTTCGGGGCATTTCCTTTGGGACACAACCGAACGCACTCGCATGGTGACAGATGGTTACAACAGTATATCCGTGACCGAAACAGATGGCACCATAATAGATTATTTCTACGATGGAGACTGGCAAGTCACAGACCGACATCTTAATCATCTATTCAACAAAGAAATCGACTTCGACTTGAGTTATTTTTAAAATGGCAGAAACATATATTATCAACACAACATACGCAGTAAGCGAACAGTTGAGCACAAGCTGGAAAAAATGGGTCATGGAAACATTGATACCTGCCGCATACACCACTGGAGTCGTAACAGACCACCACATCTACCGAGTGATGAGTGCAGCGGTTGACAAAAACGACCATTCCTATTGCGTACAACTGACAACAGACATAAATGGAGTTCGTCTTTGGAAGAAAAGCATGGAGAAAGACATGCAGCATCTGGTCGCAGGGAAATACGGGACCATGGTACTCGGCTTCAGCACGATCTTAAAATCTGTTGACTAACACTTCAACACCCCTCATAAAAAGGGAACACAATAAAAAGAGATGGAAAAGAAAGAAAAAGTGATATTAGGGATTGACCCAGGAACGAACTACATGGGCTACGGAGTTGTAAAAACGGGAGGTGAGAAACCCGAATTGATCGACATGGGCGTACTCGACATGAAAAAAGGGAATGACCCTTATGATAAATTGAAACGCATTTTCGATTTCACCAACGAACTGATCCAAAAACATCGTCCTCAAGAATTTGCCATAGAAGCCCAGTTTTTTGGCAAGAACGTACAGTCCATGCTGAAATTGGGCAGAGCGCAGGGTATATCCATCGTGGCCGCCATGGAAAACGGGCTCACAGTAGCCGAATACGCGCCTCTGAAAATAAAACAATCCATCACGGGGAACGGAATGGCCAGCAAAGAGCAAGTTGCCGCCATGCTCCGCCAATATCTTCACATCGACAAAGCAGATATGCCAGAACATCTGGATGCAACCGATGCCATCGCTGTAGCGCTTTGCCACCACTTTGAAACCAGCAGAAAACTGCCAGGGAAAAAAAGTTTCAGCAGTTGGAGCGATTTTGCAAAACAAAATGAGAGTCGAGTCAGCCGAGGAAGAAAAGCCACAAAAGAAACCCAAAGCAATACAGAGCAAAACGCAGATACTTCCAAGACAAAAGATGTGAAAGTGTCCGCCACGAAAGCACCCAAGGCGCAGGAAAGGGCAAGAGCACTAGCCCTGCTCCGAGAAAGCCTAAAGAAATAGCATAAAAAAACCGCAAAATAAATGCAGTACCAAAAAGAATAGTTATTTTTGCATACTTTTAAGAACAGAAAAAGGAAAAAATTATGTCAATAGAAAACGGCAACAATCCAATAAAAGGCGACCGCGAAGAGGTAAATATGCTAGAAATGCTAACTGCCGCATGGAACAAAATATGCGCATTCTTCAGTAATATCAAAAAAATTGTTTACAGCATTCTGCGTTTAACATATCGTCACAAGATCAGTTTCGTCATTTTTCTTGCAGTAGGTATAGCATTGGCGATCTTTCAAACCACAGGAAACCGAAGAGTTTATCAAGGTGACACCAGAGTCAGATTCAACGCCGGCACATCCTTTGTCGCTTCCGATTTAATCTCAGAGTTAAACAATTTTGTAAAGACCAACGACAAAGAAGCCTTGGCAGAAGCATTAAAAATTGACGTCAACACTGCTGAGAAAATCAGTTTCATCAAGAGTTTCTACTATATTGCCATCAACGGAGACTCCACGAGAAACATGGTGGACTTTGATGTGAAATACAAATTAGAAGACACCACAAACATCCCCATGAATGACAGACTTGTCATTTCACTTGGCATGACAGACCGAAGCAAATTCGCTGAAATGCAGACAGCATTGAGCAATTACTTCAATGAAAACCCATATTTCAGAAAAGAATTTGAACGCAATTATGCGACATTCAAACTTCGTGAAGAAGTGTTAGACAATGACCTTCTCCGCCTCGACAGTTTACAACAGATTCAATTCTTTAAAAACCAGAAAAGCGAAATTTACCTGACAAACATAACCCAGTTGAGAAGTGGGATGCAAGATTTGTATTACAACGACAAGCAATCAATTATCAACAAAAAAGAGGCCAATCATATTCTTATGCCAGTGACAGAGGAAGTAATGAGTGTGATCAGCCCATTCCACCCAAGCACAAAACCATACAAAGCAGCAAAAAATCTGGCAATCATCTATATCGCAGCGTTGTATGCGCTTTTCTTGCTTGTTTTCAGTTTCATTGAAAACAAACGACGCATTGTTGAATTCCTCAACAAATAAGAAGCTGTTTCATTTTTACGAACTGCATCAAAACGACAGAGATAAACACCACAAAAAATAGGAATATAATACATAATCAACCTTCATGTTTGGCACAGTTCTTGTAATATTCAAAGCAAGAAACAACAAAAACAAACGCCAATGTAAGAAGTGATAATGTACTGGAATTTAGAATATGTCTAAATTATGAAAAAAGAAAGGGGAAAACCCTTACAGAAACAACATTTAGATATATATTTGCAAAGCGAAATTCTAAAAAGGATTTTGCAAACATCAAAAACAAGAAAAAAATACTAACAAATACAAATTTTTATAAGACTATGGCTTACGTAATCAGTGACTCTTGTGTAGCTTGCGGAACTTGCGCAGGTGAATGCCCAGTAGGTGCAATCTCAGAAGGCGACATCTACTCTATCGATGCAAATCAGTGCACAGAATGTGGTTCTTGCGCTGCTGTTTGTCCATCAGAAGCTATCTCTTTGGGCTAATCGACATTCGCACAAGAAAAAATAGCAAGGCTCTACCATTGGTAGAGCCTTTTTTTGTCCATACGCAGATATTTTCCGGCAAACAGGACAAAAGCAACAGAAAAAGGCGTATATTTACAAAATGATAAATCGGACAAGGTTATGAACGACGAAGCAGACAATATCAGCATACACTCCACAGCAGTGGTAGATGCAGGTTGCAGCATCGGGAAAGGTACGAAAGTGTGGCATTTCAGTCACATCATGAAAGGCTGCAGCATCGGCGAGAACTGCAATATAGGTCAAAATGTTGTCATTTCCCCCGATGTGAGAATCGGAAACGGAGTAAAGATCCAAAACAACGTCAGCCTTTATACCGGTGTGAAATGCGAGGACGATGTTTTCATAGGTCCATCGGCAGTCTTCACCAACGTAATCAACCCCCGCAGTTTCATCGTCCGCCGAGACCAGTTCAAGCCGACCACACTACACAAAGGTTGCAGCATCGGCGCCAACGCCACCATTGTATGTGGGCACGAAATAGGGGCCTACGCACTCATTGGAGCAGGGAGCGTTGTAACTACCGACGTATCACCTTACGCCTTGATGGTGGGAAACCCCGCCAAAAGAAAAGGCTGGGTCAGCAAAGCAGGATGGACCCTTAAATTTGACGAAAACGGGATAGGGACTTGTCCTGAAACCGGGGAAAAATATAAAGAAGAAGGAGACAGGTGTATTCCCATCTCATAACACATTGGTCTCATCTCAAAGAAAGAGTAATCATGATTAAATTCGCCGTAGTAGGAATAGGCCACATAGGCAAACGCCATGTGGAAATGATAAGACGCAACCCCGAGACAGAAGTAGTTGCGCTGTGCGACATCAAGCCTAAAACAGAAATAGGGCTAGACGAATGGGCAGAAAACATTCCACTCTACCCTAACATTGATGAACTGCTTTCCAACTGCAAAGATGTGGATGTCGTAAACATCTGCACACCTAACGGCTACCATGCCGCATACGCAGTAAAAGCATTGGAAGCCAGACACCACGTAGTATTGGAAAAGCCAATCGCATTAAGAAAACAAGATGCAGAACTTGTTGTCTATAAATCACTTGAAATGAGCAAACATGTGTTTTGCGTAATGCAGAACCGCTACTCTCCGCCATCAGTTTGGTTAAAAGAAGTAATCAATCAAAAACTTCTTGGGAAAATATACATGGTACAACTAAACTGTTACTGGAACCGCGATGACCGCTATTACAAAAAAGGGAACTGGCATGGAACAGCAGACCTGGATGGGGGCACCCTTTTCACACAGTTCTCTCATTTCATAGACATCATGTACTGGCTATTTGGAGACATCACCAACATCCACGGGAAATTCGCAGATTTCAATCATAAAGATCTTACAGACTTTGAAGACAGCGGTTTTGTCAACTTCGACTTTGTAAACGGTGGCATGGGCTGTTTAAACTACAGCACCAGCGTTTGGAACAAAAATCTGGAAAGCAGCCTGACCATCATCGGAGAAAAAGGCACCATCAAAGTTGCAGGGCAGTATATGAACGAGGTAGTCTATTGCGACATAGATGGTTATGAAATGCCAGAGTTGGCACCAAGCAACCCGCCAAACGATTATGGGCCATACAAAGGATCGGCGCAAAACCACCACTATGTCATTCAGAATGTGGTGGATACCATCAAGCAAAACGGACAAATCAGCACCAACGTATTAGAAGGGCTTAAGGTAATAGATATTATCGAACGCATATATGCAGTAAGAGGAAATGTCAACTAAACATTTCCTCTTTTTTTGAATGTTATCAAATTTACCCCAATGGGCTGAAATGGCATTTTAGTTACGCCAATAAATATTCTCTCAAATGAACAGACTTAAATATCCAGCGGTAAACTTTGACTATTCTTTATTTCCCCAATAATGAAAGTGCTGTGCAAACTGCCAATAGCATCAATTTCCCCAAGTTTGTTTAATACGAAGTTTTGGTAGTCCTTCATATCCTTAACGTAAATTTTTATCATAAAGTCATAGTCGCCCGAAGTGTTGTAGCACTCGGTGACTTCTTCCATCCTATTCACCGCATCAACAAAGGCCTTCCCGTTTTGTTTCGAGTGTTGTTTTAGTTTTACATTGCAGAAAACAATCATGTTCAACCCAATTTTCTCTGGGTCGAGAACTGCCACATACCTTTTAATGAAACCTTCTTTTTCAAGTCTTTTCTGACGTTCAAAAACGGGAGTAACCGATAAGTTGACCTCGTTAGCTAATTCTTTTGTCGTAAGTTTAGCGTTGTTTTGCAATGTCTTTAAAATGCGTTTGTCAGTATCATCCAATTCTGCCATAACCTTTTTCTATATAACCGATTATTTTTAGACAAATTTTCTTTTATTTAACGCAAATATAACACAAATTAGTATAATTTTCTCATCTGCTTAGACATATTTTCTGCAACAGTAAAATATATTAGTTTTGCATTCGAAAAAGCAAGAGGCTGCTAGTTTTTCAGCAACTTCAAAAGGACCCATTTTTTACTAACTTCTAAAACAATGTTACAACAATGTCGAATACAAAAATAACATCACCAGCGCGATACGATTTCGTAGGTAGTTTTTTAAGACCACAAGCGCTAAAAGACGCCAAATTGGCTTTCAAAGAAGGGAGAATTAGTCAGGAACAATACGACAAGACTGTGAACGAAGCCATTGTGAACGTCGTCAACAAACAGAAATCACTAGGTTTCCACATTATAACAGATGGCGAGTTCAGAAGAACCTATTGGCACCTCGACTTTATGTGGGGTTTTGAAGGAATCGGCCACAAGCAGACAGGTGGAGGCGTGCAGTTCAATGGCGAGTTGGCTTCGCTGGAAGACACATACCTCGTTGGACCAATAAAAGCAATGAAACATCCTTTTGTTGAATACTTCAAATTTTTGAAACAGTTTGAAGATGACAACACGGTTGCAAAATACACCATACCGGCACCCGCACAAATGTTCCAACAACTCATTGTTCCAGCCAACTTTGCTTCCACCAGAAAGATTTACCCAACAAACGACGAACTCATTCATGCTATAGGAACAGCCTATCAAGAAGTCATAAGGCAGTTTTACGAGGCTGGCTGCCGCAACCTTCAGCTCGACGACTGTACGTGGGGGGCCATTGTTGGCGATGCTGCAAAGCAGAGATACCAGGCACTTGGCATAGACCTTGATATTGTAAAGGCACAACTGCTAAAAGTAAACAACCTGGCACTCGAAGGCAAACCATCTGACCTTACCGTTACTTCTCACATTTGCCGAGGCAATTACCATTCCACGTTTTTCACAAGCGGTCCATACGATTCGGTTGCCGACTATGTATTTGCAAGGGAAAATGTAGATGCGCTGTTCTTAGAATATGACGACGCACGTTCCGGTGGTTTTGCGCCGTTAGAAAAGGTGTCTGCCGACAAGAAAGTGATCTTAGGCCTAATTACAACAAAAACGCCACAATTAGAAAACAAATCAGAAGTAATAGCACGCATCCACGAGGCAGCGAAGTATATCCCTCTCAACCGTCTCTACCTCAGTCCGCAGTGCGGATTTGCCTCTTGTGAAATAGGAAATAAGTTAACGGAAGAAGAACAATGGGCAAAACTGAAATTGGTGAAAGAAATAGCAGAAGAAGTCTGGGGCAACCAATAAGCATAAGAAGACATCTAGATTAAGTAAGGCAGTGACGCCACGTCACTGCCTTACTAATATATTTGAAAATAAAAACGCTTTTTCTCAATAAACCACAAAAGATCCTCAGTCATCAAACTTCACATGAGAGTTGAGATACTGCCCTTTTCCTTTGGTGACAGAGCCATATTGCACCGCATTTTTGGGGCAATGATGAAAACAAGCAGCACATTGAGTGCAATGATTACGCCATTGCGGTCTGCCATTCGACTGCATTCGTATATTATTTTCAGGGCAAACCTGCGCACACAAGCCACAACCCACACACGCATCCGTCGCTTTGAAAGGAGTGCGCCCACACTGAACTCGCTTGAAATACTGGTAAAGCAAAACTGATTTGGTCCATGGGAAAGTCCCAGAAGTATAGAACCCCTTCGCATCACAATTCCCCGACAGAATTTTATCAGCTATTTGCTCAACCGTAGTCACTGCTTCTATCATTTTTTTATGCTGCACACTTGGATCATCAATATTAAAGCCAGGCATCAGCACATAGTTATTAGGCATCTGGACAGAAAAGCACGCATTGAGTTTCAAACCTATCAGATCCAACATTGTTGACAAATTCTCATTTGTTTTACCGCAGTCATCACCGCAAGTACACACAGCATAAACAGCACTTGGTGTACCCTCCACACTAAGTTTGCTGATAAATTTCCTCACAACAGCAGGCACATTCCAAGAATGGACAGGAAAGACAAATATGATGCGTTCACCTTCCGTCAGTTCAAAATCCGTTGAAGAATATCCGTCCTTTGCGATTGTATTTATTGAATATATACTTTCTTCAAGTAAATGTTCAAGTTTTTCAGCCACCCACTGCGAGTTGCCTGTTGATGTATAATAAAATATCATTTAAAATAAGAATTCGTGAAACTATATCGGCGGTAATACCGTCTGAAAAAAGAAGCATCCAGGGAAAAGCGCTGGGGAAGGGACATCCTTGCCCGGAGCGAACAAAGCAAGAACAGACGCCCCAGAACCGGACATGGCGGAATAGACCGCGCCGGCAGAATACAATTTATCCTTCACTTCTGCAATTTCTGGATGAAGAGGGAAAATGGTATTTTCAAAATCATTTACAAGTAAGTCCTTCCATTGTTCCACTGGCATACTCACAATATCGCGAGCCGACAAAGAAGTCGGTTTAGGCTTAATACCCGCGAAAGCCTCTTTCGTTGAGACAAACACATCCGGCTTGACCAAAACAATAGAATAACCTTCCAAAGACATACCGACAGGTTGCATAATTTCGCCAATTCCTGTGGCATAAACAGGTTTATTCACCAAAAAGAAAGGGCAATCCGCACCCAATTTTGCCGCATATTCAATAAGTTGCTGCTGGGAAAGACCCAAACCATAGCATTCATTCAGCATTTTCAGCATAAAAGCGCCATCGCTTGAGCCACCACCAAGGCCTGCACCCATAGGGAGTTTTTTGAGAAGCGATACTTCCAATGCAGGTATTTGGGGGAAATCTTTGCGGAGAGCAGACAAAGCGCGCATGACCAGGTTGGCATTCGGATCTCCAGAGACCTGGGCTCCAAAAACATTAAGCACATCAGAATCCCCTTTTGCAGGGACAATCTCAAGAGCTTCACAAAGAGGGACCGGATAAAAGACCGTTTCCAGATTGTGGTATCCGTCAGGCCTTTTTTCAACGATGTTGAGTCCCAAGTTTATTTTAACGTTAGGAAAAACTATCATTTACGATTTACAAATGCGTCAAAGGTAACTCAAAATTAGCATAAAAGGATGAGATATGCAAAATAAACTAAAACAGAACACCAAGAAGCCAATAACAGAAGCAAAATGAAGGACGTTTTTTGAAAATTTCAAAGGATTTACTATCTTTGTATTTGGTGAAAAGTATGCAATAAGCATACAAGCCGATAATAATAATTGAAAGCAGATGAACGAGACAGAAAAACTGGTTACGCTAGCCATCCACAGCACAGAAATAGCACAATCGGTACAATTAGAATTATTGTCCCACGGGATAAAATCAGAAATTAGTCCGGTTGGTGGAGAGATTGCAGGAGACTATGTACGCGTCCGCGTAATAGAAAGCGACCTACCGGCGGCGGCACGCATTGAAGATGAGATGCGAACCAACTACGAAGTCAAGCAAGCCGTGAAAGCAGAAAGCAACAACGGATGTCTGCTTGTGCCGATTGATTTCAGTTCGTATAGCGAAAAAAACATACGCATCGCCTTTCATCTGGCAAGATGTTACGGATGCCAGGTCAGCCTTCTTCATGCCTACGAAGCAGCCCCAAGAGGCAACCTTATTGAGGACTTTCTGACCGGTCAGACTCTTCTTAAAGGTCAGTCGCTACTTACAGGACAAGCAAGCACCAAGAGAGAAAAAGAGACTGAACAGATAATAAACGAGGCCATCAAAAACCGAGATGAGTTATCAGAAAAACTCCAAAGCATGATTGCAAAGAAAGAGTTGCCAAACGTCAACTACTCATTCTCCATCAAAGAAGGCATCCCAGAAGAGGTAATTCTAGAACACAGCCGCGCCATCCAACCTATTTTAATCATTATGGGCACACATGGCAGCAACAAAAAAAGTCCGAATTTGATTGGCAGCGTAACAGCCGAAGTTATTGAACGCAGTAAAGTTCCAGTCTTCACAGTCAGTGAAAACACAACCTTGAACAGTTTTGAAGACATCAAAAACATCGCATACGCCACCCGATTTGAGAATGAAGACCAAATGGCCTTTGAACAATTGATGAGGCTTATGAAGCCATTCCATATTAAAGTTCACATCTTCCATTTACCAAGCGAGGCAGAATGGGACGAAAAAGAAGACTACGAGAAACTTGTCCGCAATGAGATCATGCTTAACGGAACAAGAGATTACTTCAAGAAAAAATATCCGGACCTTGAAACGGAAGTTCACATGGTGGAGAAAGACAACACCCTGCAAACTCTTGACCAATTCGTTCAAGAGAACAATATCGACGTCATTTCAATGAACACCCACCGCAGAAGTCTTTTTGTCCGCTTGTTCAACCCAAGTGTAGCAAAGCGCATGATTTTCCATACCGACACATCTATGCTGGTATTTCACTCATAACCCCCGGACAACAAACATACAGAGAAGAAAAAAATGAGAAAAAAAGGCTTCAGGATACGACCAATGATAGTAATGGCGCTGCTGAGCATGCAGGCGATGACAAGCTGCTGCAAATGTGATGAGCAGTTGAAAAAAGCGGATGCGCCATTGTACCAACTTGACACCTTACACATATTAGTCCCACAGATCCCACAAAAAGTCAGCTGGTGTGGGGAAGAATTGGAGCTCAACAACCCCTATGTGCGTGAGCGTTTCGACAGAGAAATCATGGGTTGCTGCTACAGCCACAACGGCACCATGCAGATACTCAAAAGAGCGCACCGATATTTTCCAATAATAGAAAAAATATTGAAAGAAGAGGGCATGCCAGACGATTTGAAATACCTGGCAGCCATTGAAAGCAACCTCAATCCGGTTGCATATTCACCAGCAAAAGCTGCAGGATTATGGCAGATGATTCCAGAAGCAGCAAAAGAATACGGGTTGCAAGTGGACAGTGACGTGGATGAACGTTACAATATAGAGAAAGAAACAAGAGCAGCATGCAAATACATGCGCAAGAGTTATGAGGCATTAGGCCGCTGGGACATGTCTGCAGCCTCCTACAATGCCGGGCAAGGCCGCTTGGTAAAGAAGAAAAAAGAGCAACTTGCAGAGACATTTTACGACATGAACCTGCCAGAAGAAACCAACCGCTACGTATTCCGCATCCTGGCCATGAAGACGTTGATGGAAAACCCTGAAGCGTATGGATTCCAATTGCGAGAAGACCAACTCTACCCTACTCCAAAGGTGGACACCGTGGTGGTGGATTCCACCATACAAGACCTGGCCGCATGGGCAAAGG
The DNA here is from genome assembly GCA_018064855.1 of Candidatus Physcocola equi. Taxonomy (GTDB): domain Bacteria; phylum Bacteroidota; class Bacteroidia; order Bacteroidales; family Paludibacteraceae; genus Physcocola; species Physcocola equi. Next base: position 4,457 of record JAGHUM010000070.1, on the reverse strand, counting down.
AATTTGGGTTGAGTTATCGTCTTTTGAAGGAAGAGAATTTCTGGCTGAGAACCAACACCTTGCCAAATCCGAAGAGAAAACCATACGTTATCAGACTGGCTTGCGAAGGAAGAAAAGACAATTAAGATGAGAACAGACCGCATATTGACATTTTTAAGAAACATACGAGCCAACAACAACCGTCCCTACTTTTACGAGCACAAGAAAGACTATGAGACCGCAAAAGAAGATTGGATTGAAATTGTTGCCTATCTCATCGAGGAACTGCGTTCAATGGACTCTTCGATTGAACCTCTGGAGCCCAAAGACTGCATGTATCGATTTAACCGGGACACCCGTTTTTCTCCGGACAAATCGCCATACAAGCGTCATTTCGGGGCATTTATAGCACCCCGCGGCGGCAGAAAAAGTCTGTTAAGCGGATATTACTTACACATAGAACCAGACAATAACAGTCTGGCGGTCACTGGCGTCTATTGCCTGGAGAAGCCGCAACTGAATCGAGTGCGCGATGTGATTGTAAATTTCCCAGAAGAATGGAGAAACGTGTTTGAAGCGCCAGAAATCAAAAACGATTTCCGCATAATCAGCACACAAAAACTGAAACGACTGCCAATGGGATTCACAGGTGAATATGAATGCGAAGAATACCTGAAAATGAAAGATTTCATGGCAGAGCATCAATTCACAGATGAAGATGTGCAAAAAGAAGACTTTCCACAGAAAGTTGTCGAACTATTCAGGAAAACCATTCGTATGAGCACCTATCTCAACGATATAATCGTTGGGGAATAAGAAGTATTCGGGAAAAATCACTAATTTTGTAGATTATTAGCAAATTGAAAAAACAAAGAGATGCATAAATCCGGATTTGTAAATATCGTTGGGAACCCGAACGTAGGGAAAAGCACACTCATGAACGCGTTGGTAGGAGAACGTCTTTCCATCATCACATCAAAAGCGCAAACCACCCGCCACCGTATAATGGGAATAGTGAACGGAGAAGACTTTCAAATCGTCTATTCCGACACACCCGGCGTGTTGAAACCCAACTACAAATTACAGGAGGATATGCTCAATTTTTCAATGAGCGCCCTCAAAGATGCCGACATCCTAATCTATGTGACAGACGTGGTGGAAAGCGTGGACAAAAACCATGATTTCATTGAAAGGGTTTCAAAGAACCCTGCCCCATGCATCCTCGTCATCAACAAGATAGACCTGACAGACCAGGAAAAATTGGGCGACTTGGTTGAAAAATGGCATGCGTTGATTCCCAAAGCGGAAATCATTCCTATTTCAGCCAAGAACAATTTCAACCTGGAATATTTGCTAAAGCGCATCAAAGAGCAACTGCCGGAATGCCCACCATTCTTTGATAAAGATCAAATGACGGACAAACCTGCCCGTTTCTTTGTCACAGAAATCATCCGCGAAAAGATATTGAAGAACTACGACCGAGAAATTCCATACTCTGTAGAAGTCGTTGTTGAGCAATTCAAGGAAGATGACAAGCACATCAACATCAACACGGTGATCTATGTTGAACGAGACTCCCAGAAAGGCATCATCATCGGCAAAGGAGGTTGCATGCTGAAGAAAATCGGCATGGAAGCCAGAAAAGACATCGAAGACTTTTTCCAAAAGAAAGTCTTTTTGGAGATGTTTGTGAAAGTAGAAAAAGACTGGAGAAACAAAGATCGTCTGCTTAAAGCGTTTGGCTACAAACCGGAATAAACAAAGCCACAAACGCGACATTCAAAACCCGACAAAGCAGAAAAACAAACGTAACAATAGAAAAGCAGAAAAATGAGCAGTAATATAGTAGCCATAGTAGGCCGCCCAAACGTAGGTAAGAGTACGTTATTCAACCGCCTCACCCAAACCCGTAAGGCGATTGTGGACGACGTGAGCGGCACCACCCGTGACCGTCTGTATGGAAAAGTACAATGGGCAGGGAAAGAGTTTTCAATTATTGACACAGGCGGATGGGTAGTCAACTCAGACGATATTTTCGAAAGCGAAATCTGTCGTCAAGTGACACTCGCATTGGAAGAAGCAGACGTCATATTGTTTTTGGTGGACGTGCAAACAGGGCTCACCACATTAGACCAAGACGTTGCAAAACTTCTCCGTCAAACCAAGAAACCAGTATTTTTAGCTGTAAACAAAGTTGATGACAACGCCCTGGTATATCAAGCGCCAGAGTTTTACAAACTCGGTCTTGGAGACCCTTGGTGCATTTCAAGCGCGACAGGATCTGGCACAGGAGATTTGCTCGACGCCATCATGTCGAAGTTCACCAACAACACCGAAGAAGACGACGAAGAAGCCAATCTGCCACATGTGGCTGTTGTGGGCCGACCTAATGCAGGTAAATCGTCGATCATCAACGCTTTCATTGGTGAAGACCGAAACATCGTGACCGACATTGCCGGAACAACACGCGACAGCACCAACACCCGCTACAACAAATACGGACATGATTTTATCTTGGTAGATACTGCAGGTATCCGCAAGAAAGGAAAAGTAACCGAAGATTTGGAATACTATTCCGTCATCCGCGCCATCCGTGCCATTGAAGAGGCAGACGTCTGCGTACTGATGATAGACGCCACCCGTGGCATTGAGAGTCAGGACATGAACATCTTCCAGTTGATTCAGAAAAATGAAAAAGGATTGGTAGTGGTAGTGAACAAGTGGGACCTTGTGGAAGAGAAATCAAGCAAGACCACCCTTGAAATGGAACGTGCCATCAGAGAACGCATGGCTCCATTTACGGACTTCCCTATCGTATTTACTTCTGCCATCAACAAGCAGCGCATCTTCAAAGTGCTTGAAATGGTAGAACATGTGTATGAAAACCGCAAGCAGCGTGTAACAACCAGCAAGTTGAACGAATTCTTCTTGCCTTTGATAGAAAACACTCCACCGCCAAGCATAAAAGGAAAGTACGTAAAGATAAAATACGTAACACAGATTCAAAACACAAAAGTGCCAACGTTTGTCTTCTATGCGAACCTGCCACAGTATGTTCGCGAGCCATACAAACGATTCCTGGAAAACAAATTGCGCGACAATTGGGATTTCCAAGGCACACCTGTCAGAATCTTCATGAGAGACAAATAAGCGAAACTCTTATGCTCAATATACTCCCCGTTTGGATTTATCCAAATGGGGTTTATTGTAACCAATAAAACACAAGCACCCCATCAATGAAAGAAACCTTCAAACCAGGCACCATGATTTATCCCGTGCCTGCCGCCCTAATCAGTTGCGGTAAACTGGATGAGGATATGAATGTCTTTACTGCCAGTTGGGTAGGCACTATCTGCACCAATCCCCCCATGTGTTATGTGAGCATAAGACCAGAACGACACAGCCATGGCATTATCAAAAGCCACGGAGAGTTTGTAATCAATTTAACAAACGAAAACATAGCCAAAGCCACAGATTGGTGTGGGGTGAAAAGCGGACGTGAATTCAATAAATTCAAAGAAATGAAACTCACCCCCCGGAAAACAAGTGTAATAGACAGTGTGTATATTGAAGAAAGTCCTTTGAGTATTGAATGTAAAGTCGAGCAAATCATTCCGCTTGGCTCTCACGACATGTTCATTGCACGCGTAGTGAACGTATTGGCAGAGAAAGACTATATTGACCCAGCAACTGGTACATTTCACTTGGATTGGGCAAAACTAATTGCTTACAACCACGGCCATTACTACAAATTAGGAGAAGAAATCGGCAAATTTGGCTGGAGTGTGGAAAAGAAAAGAAAGAATAAATAAAAGGCAAAAGTATGCTATACCACTATGGTAACTATTAAAAAAAAACATTTCATGAAGGCAGGCAAAACATCCAAGGAGAAGTCACACTAAGTGACTTATTTGAGGAATATAATGGCATGCCACTCGGTTTGTTTTCTCTGCAATAATCCATTATCCTTTAATAAAAAACTGACTTGTTTGCCCGGCAGGCAATCAAGTCCGTAAATATATCCTTGGAGGTAAATAACCACACCTTCTTTGTGCAAACCAGTATTTCCTACTTCATTTTATACCTGTAATACACATACTTTGCCCAATAGTTGTTAAACTCCGTACCCTTTCCTCCCATTGGGTTGTTAATGTCCACAAGCGAGCGGTCTCTAACCCTTTCCATAAAATCCTCCTTATCGGCGAACCCTCCCTGTAACCTGTTCTCTTCACGCCAGTAGGGCACTCCATAATAGACGGCAAGCCCGTCACTATCAAAACACCATACATCACTCACCTCACGCAAGGTGTGGAAATCGGCATTGCACAGTTCACCCACTGCATATTCCCAGTCTATCTGGCAGGTGTATTCCGGGTGTTCGCCCCAAATCCTGTAATCAATTATATCCTGGCAATCAGGCATGAGGATTTTTTCCTTTCCAATGGTTCTTATAATTTGCCTATTCCTGTGGCGGAGCT
>JAGHUM010000108.1 GCA_018064855.1 Candidatus Physcocola equi | reverse complement strand
CAGGCATTCTTAGTATAAATCTGTAACACCCCAGTAAATTTGTATAATTCGTAGAAATTCGTTGGCAAAAAAAGTGCCAACTTGTATATAGACACCAAAATAATTCTGCTGTCAATCAAAGTTCACTGCTCAAAGCTCATTGCTTATCGCTCATCGCTCATAACTCAAAACCCGTTGCTCAAAACTCATCGCTCATAACTCATAACTCATAACTCACAACTCATCGCTCAAAACTCATATCTCACTTTACCATCACTTTCTTATCGTTCACAAAGTAAATGCCTTCTTTCAGTCCTTCAAGGCTCTTTTCTTCGTCAACATTAAGACGGATGGCGCGACCTGTCACATCGTACACGTTCACTTTGCCATTGAAAGATTTCTCACTTCCTGGAGAAACCAAGGTGGTGTAGTCTCCATCGTGCAACACCAGTCCGTAACTCTCATCTGAGGCGGCTTTGAGCCTGTTGCCGTCTTCTTTATTCTTCTTGAGACGGATGCCCGTATGCATCGCTGGCACGGTGAGGTCTAATACACGATAGAATCGGTTGTCGATATAAGCATAGTAATCGTAATAATAATCGCCATCCTCTGCCTCTTCACCGCAGTAATAGTGCTGTGTCTTATAGGTGCCGAAATGGGTGGCTTCGCCCACGTTCACGACATAGTCTTCCGGAGATGTGGTGGTCTTTATCTCCGCAGAAAGTGTCATGTCGAATTGCAATCCATATTCATGGATCTTTAGCAAATATGGTGTGTTTGCTTTCATCACGCCATCGCTGTTGTCGGCTGTGTTTTGCTTGATGAAATGAAGGTCTTTGCCGTCAAAACCTGAGAAACTATAGATGTCGGCTTTCACTTTGCTGAAAGGTACATCGTAAGGCAATATGGTGGTGAATATTTCTGTCTTAGGATAATATGAAAAATAGATTCCTTTTGCTATGAATTCTTTGGTGATATTTAAATCCTTTCCGTCATCTATATGAAAATATTGATTATATCGATATGTTGTACCGTCATAATTTAGCCAAAGATCTTCATTCCCTTGAAAGTTTCTTATGACAGGTAATTCAGTTTCTTCGACTTCCTGAAGCTCTACCGTTATTGTGCCATCTTCGTTTTCCACAATATTTGTGATTTCTACAGGAAGATAACCTCCCGTATAGAGCTCAAATCTTTCTGACGGAACACTGGTGACGTTTTTTGAACCAGGATATAAATCGCCACGCATCGACATACTGTAATCAGTTGAAAAACTTATCAAGCAAGATATCAGTTCCTCATCTGCTGGTAGGATGGTGAACCTTGGGTGTTTGATGTCAGAGTTAGCTCTATTTAGCTCCCATATTTTCTTATCATAATCAACGTGTGTAATTAGCAAACCGGTGTTTGCCCCATATTTAGTCCTCCAAGAACCAAGTTCCCATCCTAAATATTGGTCGTATCCGTCGCATTGCCTGTTTTCAAGGATGTAATATTCATTCTCATTGTCAGGGTTTACGAGCTTGTAACCCACACCGCCTTTCGATACGGGTTCCAGGGTGATGGTTTGCTTCCCTGTAAGTGGAATGGTCTTCAATTCGCGCCACTTCATGAAATCCAGTTCGTATGTGCTGTATCCTGCTGGGCATTTGCCATCAAAACATACATCTCCATTATCCATTAAGCCCCAATGGTCAAGTCCGAATGCTTTGTGGTTTGTGTCATAAAAATCTGGCAGCCCAAGGCCATGAGATAGTTCGTGGCACATCGTTCCTATAGTTGGATTACCCCATGAAATTTCGCATGTGCATCCAAATCCTGCAAATATATAATCTTTAGAGTTCCCCTTATCATCGTTGACGGTAATGGTTGTTTTTGTGGTGATTTCTTTTGGCCAAATCAGATAACTATGTTCTTTGTCATTATACTCATTCTGCCCCGCTCCGGCATATATGAAAAAAGCAAAATCGATGACTCCGTCTTTGTTGTTGTCAAATTGATTCATGTCTATGCCAGTCTCAATAGCAAGACGAAGGGAGGTCTCGTAAAATTCATTTATTCGAAAGTCTTTTGGATTCCCGTCCTCTCCATAGTATCTATAACTTTCGGGCAAAGTGACGGGACCAATAACGACAAATTCGGGCGAGAACTTCCCGCTCGATTGCTTTTCAAAATAATCTCTTACCGGACCAACGTTGCCTATCGTGGCCATATAATCCTCATCCGGATTGCCTGTGCCATTGCAAAACTTCTCGTAATAATTGTGCACATTCTCATCTGAATGTTCTATAGCATTGTCAATCAGTATGTCACAACTAAACTTGCTGTCGGGAAACTGCACCAATATCACAGGCACCTTGGGCGATCCCACGTTCGGAAGTGGGGCAGTCTCTAAAGAGCCTACTCGAAGTTCGTGGCCTGATGTGTATTCCTTCCCAATGTGTATAGGTCGGTAATGTAGTCTTTGGGCAAAGGTGGCCATTGATACCAATGTCGCAATAATGAGGAGTATGCTTTTTTTCATAATATGTAGTTCTGTTTATTTGTCTTCTGAAAAAACATGCAAATTTAACGAATTCCCCCAAAAACTCATAACCCCAAACTCCCAACTCAAAACTCATTGCTCAAAACTCAAAACCCCAAACTCCCAACTCACCTCCTGTGCAACTTCAATGGGAATGAATCGCCCGAAAAGTGGTCCGAAATCAGCATGTGTCCTTTGATTTTGAACTGTGCGAACGAGTCGATGATGAGCAGACCGTCTTTCACGGTGTATGGCAATGTGAACGTCTCTGTCCTGATCATGCTGTGGTCGCTTGGCGAGGTGGCGCTAAACTGAGGCGTGGTTTTGTAGGTAATGGTGACGTAATTGCCTACCTCTCCAAATTGGAATGTGTAGTTGTAATTGATGAGTGTGACCTGACTGCTGCTGCTGAAGTCGCTGAATCCGTGCCAGCGTTGCTGGAATCGGCCTTCGTAAGTGGTTGCTCTGAAAAATGCGGGTGTGATGTCGGCAGAAACGGTGTCGGTGCCCTTTGATTCTTTCTTTTTGCGTGCGAAGGCTGAATTGCTGCAGCAAAAAACGCACAGCAATGCTACTGCTAAAATCTGTGTTTTTTTCATGGTGTGTGTGTTAGTGTGTAAAACTCTATTCTGTGTCTTCTTCTTGATTCTCTTTCTCCAAGTGAGCCACCAAGCGTTTGCCCATTGGCCACATCAGCCAGAAGGAAATCAACCCTGATATGATGGCGCAAATGGCCACCACTGTGTATTCTATTACCAGGGTCATGAACGTACGGGTGGATTGCACTCCAAGCCATTTGCAGACCTGCCTGATGATGTTGGTGAGAATGACGCGGCCTCCTCGATATTCTGAGAATCGGATGACAGCCTGTTTTGCAAGCACTCCGCTCGCGCTTTTCATGGTCTGGCTCAGCCTGTGGGCGCCTATCATGATGGCACTTGCCATGTTGATGACCTTTGCCACGTTGGCTTTCATGTCCGCATCGGCTGTGTGCAGGTTGTCGTGACGGTACAAATAATACAATTTTTGTGCCAAAATGAAAACAAGCAACTGAAACTGGATAAGGTCACACACCAAGGCGATAAACAGTATCACATAGTTGCTTGGCAGGGCAGACAAGGCGGACAAGACCGCTGTCAGCAGAGCGTGTCGCATAATGCAACGATACGCTATCTTATGTACCGTTTCTTTCGGTAGAACTTGGGCTGGACTTTTTTCCAGACATTCCACACGCTCTTCATCGGTACATACGCCACGCAGATTGCGCAGTAAAAACTCATGGCGGTTGACGCGGACAAAGGGCAGATGAAACGCCAGCGCCTGCATTCTCTCGAACTGAGTGCTGAACAAATCTGTCCATATTTTTATCCGTTCGCCAACCGCCATGACTTAGAAATTGTTTGTTGTTTCGCTTACTGGAATTCCAATGTCGCTTTCTCACTGTCAACGGTCAACTTGACTTTCCTGCCAAGATAGAGTGGAATGTTTTTAGTGTCGTGTCCGCTCTGCAAGCCATACATGACAGGAATCTTGAGATCGGCAACTTTTTCCGCTACAATCTCTGCTATAGATTTGTCATTTCCCTGGGTGCCGTTGATGAACTGACCGATGACGATGCCGCGCACTGCGTCGAGTTTGCCACTGAGTTTCAGGTTGGTCAGCATACGATCTACTGAATAGTTGGCCTCGCCGGTGTCTTCGATGAAGAGTATGCCGCCTTTGGCATTCAAGTCAAAAAGGGTGCCTCCTTCGCTGTAGATGAGCGAGAGGTTGCCTCCCACCAGTCTGCCCTCTGCCGTGCCTTCTATGCAGTTGGCGTTGCTTTTTATGCTTACGCTTTTATAGTTGTTGCCAAACAGGGCGTCTTTCAGTGCGTCCATGCTTTCTGTGTCTTTGGTGAACCCGTTCATCATCGGACCATGTATGCTTTCTACACCGATGTTGTTGAGCGCGATGTGAAGGGCGGTCACGTCACTGTAACCGACAAGCCATTTAGGGTTGCTGAGCATCATCTTGAAGTCAACAAAACTCAAAATCTGCGATGCCCCGTATCCTCCTCGTGCCATGATGATGGCTTTCACGTTCGGGTTGTCTATCATTTTCTGCAATCCTTCCACGCGCTGACCGATGGTGCCTGCGTAGCGTCCATCTACGGCATAGACGTTGTCTGCCAACTTCACTTTCAGTCCCCAGCTTTCCAGCTTCGCTATTCCATCGGCCAGATTTGCTTCCGTCACCGAATTGGATGCGGCACAAATGGCCACGGTGTCTCCTGCTTTGAGGTATGGCGGACGCACGTCTGTGGTGATTTCTTCCTGTGAATTGAGGATGGTAGAGTAGTATTCCGAGTCGTAAACGTTGGTTACATACTCATTGGTGATATACTCGTTGGTGATGTATTCTTTTTTGCACGATGTGGTCAGTGAGACTATCGTTGCGAGGGCTGCCGCTCCTTTGCTGATTTTTGAAATATTAAGCATGGCCTGTTTTTATATGTTGTTAGTTTTATATGTTGTTAGTGTATGATGATATTCTTTGGTTATAAGCCACTTAAAAAGTGCCGAGGTGGGCTACCACTTTGAACAGGTGGATGATGCTGTCGGCTTTGATCTCTTGATTGAGGTGGTCTTTGTTGTCTGCCACAAGCAGCACAGTGTCTATCTGAGTACCTTTTTCAAGCCGTTTCACTGTGCGCAGGCCTTCTTTTGTGACTATGGCGTATATCTGACCGAATTGCACATCGGAAAGCCCGCCATCCACTTGCCTTAATGCTATTCTGTCGCCATTGGCGATGGTCGGCTCCATTGAGTTGCCCACGATGTTGCACCAGTAATCCACATTGGTGAGCCCCTGGCAGGCGATAAAGTCGGATGGCTGCATGGTCTGGTCGTTTACCATCTCAATGAATCCTCCGGAAAAGTCAATGTTGAAATAAGGAATCTGTAGGCCTTCGGGCAACGTGCTCTTTTGCGGAACATACATGTTTTCTTCGTTGCCGAGCAACCATTTGGGGTTGATTTCGGGATATTGCGTCAATATCCTTTCTATCCAAATGCTTGATATGGAATTGCTGTCGTTCCTAATGGCATTGTGAAGCGCTCCATTGCTCATCCCAAGCATGATTTCCATTTTTCTTACGGAGAGTTTCTTTTCATTAAGAAGATGTTTGATTCTGTCTAAAATCTTGCTCATATCAACTGGTAGGAGTTTTTCTTTCTGAATGACCTACGTGCAAAGTTATGTTTTTTTTCGTTTTATTGTCCGGTTTTGTAGAAAATTTTCTATCTCAGTACGGGACGGATTTTTAAACCTTCACAGCGGTTGTTGTTGACGCAACTTATCGATTTGCTGTCAAAACTGAAAATATAAGCATCGCTGGTGTGCTCTTGAAAGAGAGTGGATGACCAATAACCACCATATTGGCCATATAATGAAGTATCATACCCGGACATAAATCCACATGCAGGGAAGGTGATGGCTTCCCCGTTGGTTTTGCTTCTTCCCACCAGGAATATATAATTATACTTGTTATACTGTATTTCCCAGTCGCAGTTGTCAATCAGTTCTTCAAATTCTTCTTTTGTTGGCATGCGCCATTCGGTTCCCCATCTGACGGATGCTGCATCATCTCTTGCTTCCAATTCAGTCTTGTTATCATCCTTGTTGTATTTTATGCAGGTTTCTTGTGAAAAAACATAATTATTTCTCCAGATGTAGTTGCTCATATCGTATAATGCTTTGTCTCTCACTTCCCCCCATGCAAAGTTATATCCTCCATCTGTATTTTTTTTTGCTCCGACATTGGCGGTGGCCCATTTTGTCCCGCTGGGAAGTCCGAGGTCCACGTAGGCATGATTGTTTACTTTCGTCACATCTTTCCCTGAATGATCGGATGGCAACACGTGTTTATAGATGATCAATGCTAATACTGCCATCAAATAGTATAGGTCGCTCTTTTTGAATTTGATTTTCATGGCTTGTCAGTATTTTGTCCACCATTCGTCTTTGCATCGCCAGCCCATAGGTTCTCCATCTTCGTTGTAATATGGTTCCAGACGACTTCCGTTCAGCACTTCTTCCCATTCATTGTCGGTGTATTCTTCTGCGGGAACGAGGTGCTCATTGCCTACATCAAACCATTGGGAAGTGAAGGGCAATCGATCGTCACCCCATATCGCTGGCAACGATACGCCCGTGGCGTAACTGGTCCAGCAGCCAACGAAGCAACGGTTGTAATAATAAGGCGAGGAGTTTTCTCTCCTGTCGAGCGTGACTTCTCGCTTGATGGTATTGTCGAGATAGTTATACGAAATGTCGGTGTTGATTTGTGCGGCGTAGGTGCCGCTATATACGCCGCTGCCTTCTTTCTGCGGGTCTTCTCTGAATTGGTAGGTGGCAATGAGCACATTGCTGGCGGAGTCTGCTCCCATGCCGCCGAAATAATGGCGAATTACTTTTTTTATCCTGATTTCTCCTTCGAAGTGATAAGTCTGTCTGGCTCTTCGTGATGCTCCATATATACGTATCGCTCCGGTCGCGTCGGATGTTTGGTAATCGGAGATGTAGATGCTCAGAAGGCGGCAGACTGTGCTGATGATTCCGTCTTGGGGGATGGCTTTCGGTCCTTCTGTGAAAGATGAAAACAGCGATTTTCCATCAAAAGTAAACCCTTTGAGCGTCTGTGAGATGTCGGTGGATTTTAGCACTTCTCGTTGAGTCAGTCCCTCTTGTTCCACACTCTCTCTGAAAGCGGGTGCCAATGCTTCGGCTTCTATCTTGCTGAAAGCTGGGATGTTTTCTTCTTGCCCGTTTGCAGCAATCCCTGTTGCAAGCATCGTGCAGAGCAACAACATCCTTTTTGCTGTTTTCTTGGAGAATACTGCCATTGTGTGCTGCTGATTATCGAATTCCTCTGGCGTCCAGTGCGTTGTGGTAGCGTTTGGCGTTGGCTGCGTGTTCAGCGCCTGTTATCGCGAAATTGTGATAGCCAGAGAAGTCTTCTTTGGCGCACATGAAGATGTAGTTGTGTTCTCTATAGTTGAGCACGGCGTCGAGTGCGCTGATGGATGGAATGCGGATAGGGCTTGGTGTGAGCCCTTCATACATATAGGTGTTGTATGGCGAATCGATTTTCAGATGGTCGCCCCAGATGCGGCGCAGACTGAAATCGCCCACTGCGAACTTTACGGTAGGGTCGCTTTCGAGTTTCATCCCTTTTTTGAGACGGTTGATATACAATCCCGCCACAATGGGCTGCTCGTCTTTTTTGATGGTCTCTTCTTCTACGATGGCGGCAAGTGCGCTCACTTGCAGTTGTGTGAGGCCGGTACGGGCAAGTTTGCCGGTTCTTGTCTCATTCCAAAAACCGTCATATTCTTTTTTCATGCGTTTCACCAGTTTCTCCGGACTGATGTTCCAATACATCTCGTAGGTGTTGGGAATGAAGATGGCGATGATGTTGGCTGCATCCACTCCGCACTCTTTTTGTATGTCGGGGTTGTTGAGTGTGCTGATGATTTCAAGCGAGTCCATCTCCAGTTGCTGGCTGAGGCGGCCTGCTAAATCATTGATGGTGCGTATATTGTTGAATGTCAACTTGACTGCGGTCTGGTTGCCACTGGCGAGCATACGCACCAACTGGCGGTTGCTCATGCCGTCTTTCAGCACATAACGTCCGCCTTTCACGCCGTTTTTGCCATATTTCATCAAGTTGGCTGTCCATGCGAAACTGTCGTAGTCTTTCAATGCTCCGGAGTTTCGGATGGCGCCAAGCACATCTTCAAGAGTGTCGTTGCTGTGGACGTAGATGACCTTTGTCTCATCGGCTGGCACTTGCACGTTGCTTGCCATTATATTGTTGTATGCCCAGTAGGCAACGCCTGCTCCTGCGACCAAAATAATCGCTGCAATATAGAGCAGCGCTTTGAGTAAATTGTTTTTCTTTGCCATCTTATTCTGTTGTAAGAAGATTGTTGTGTTGGTTGTCAATTAATTCTTTGCCTTCAATCGCAAAATAGAGGTTTTGCAGCTGATGAAGGTAGGAAAAGGGTTTCCCTACAGTTTGCTGGCCCACGTATAGGTTGAATGAATGGCTGGAATTGGAGCGGATTAAAAAGTCGCCGAGTGAATACACACGGTTTGGTGTGATATCAAATTCTACTTTGAAGCCGTGCTTGAATAAGATCGATTCCGATAGATATATGGGTGCCACCACACCTTTGTCAATCAGAAATTTTTCATGTTGGCACATGGTCGCCAAGTCGATGGCCGAAATCGCTGTCTCGCGGCTGTCGATGTAAATGTGGTTCCCTATGCGCAGTTCTTTATAATTCATACATATGGTATTTTCTCCAAAGATAGTAATAAATTTTCTCTTTTAGTCGGTGAATTTCTTTATGGAGACCAACCTTTTATTGCTCTTCCATCTCCCATTCCGTCAGGTTTCTTTCAGCAGTGCTGAGGTTGGCGCCGATTTTCACCACCGGTTTGTCTGCCGATGAGATCTTCTGGGCGTATTTTTTCATGTTGATCTGCTCCAACGCCTCCGCTGCCGATTTGTCGCGCTTGCATTCGATGACATAGACGCGTTTTTCGGTCTC
>JAGHUM010000010.1 GCA_018064855.1 Candidatus Physcocola equi | reverse complement strand
CTCATCCACTTGGGTTATCTCTCTTACAACAGAAAGGATATGACCTGCAAGATACCGAACGAGGAGGTGCGAAAACAATGGATTCTCTCTGTCAAACTCAGTCCCGACTATAAAAAACTGATGGCTATCGTCAACGCCTCCAAGAAACTACTCGACGCCACCGTCAACGGCGATGCCGATGCTGTAGCAGCCTCCCTCGAAGCCGCCCACACCGAGGTCACCAGTCCGCTCACCTACAACGACGAGCACTGTTTCCAAAGTGCCATCTGTCTGGCGTATTTCTACGCCAACACCCGCTACACATTGGTCAAGAAACTCCCTACCGGCAAAGGTTATGCCGACTTGGTCTTGATTCCATATCTGCCAAACATCCCAGCGTTGGTGATCGAGTTGAAATACAACAAAACCGCCGAAAGCGCCATCAATCAGATCAAAGAAAAGAACTACTGTCAGGCGCTCAGCCACTACAATGGCGATGTCCTCTTCGTCGGCATCAACTACGACAAGGACACAAAGGTGCATACTTGCCAAATAGAGAAAATATAAAAGACACTCCCAGACCCTCTCGGTCCCCCTTAAAGGGGAAAGAGGGAGGACTTTTCGTTTTTGCCAACGAATTTTCACGAATTATACAAATTTACTGGGGTGTTGCAGATTTATACTAAGAATGCCTATGGCATTTCGAATTTTTACTAATCATGTGCAAGTCCCCAATTCCGAATTCGTATTAATTCGTAACGCCAGAGGCGTTTTCAGTAAAAATATAGTTCTACGCATTTCGTAAAGATTAGTATAAATTCGTTGGCAAAAAACATTAAAAGAACCAATTGGCATGAATATGTCTGAATTGGTGAATTTTGCACCAATTATCAGTCACAAAGCCGAGTAGAACTTTGTTTTTTTCTGAATAAAGCCAAATTCGATTGGAAAATCATTATTTTTGCATATTGATAACTAGGTTATAAGAGAGGGTATTCTTCACTTTTGACTTGAGTGTTTCATTCCAACTTAAATCTTGGATTTATAGAAAAATTTTTATGAGTAACGATCTAAATAATATGTCTGTTATACAGGCTTATACAATGAATTTTTCCAAATCATCACGTAATTTCATTTTGCGTTTACTTCTCTTTCTTTCGATGGCGATGGCAGGAGAGAGTGTAATGGGGCAAGAAGTAATTTACCCAGGAGGAAACTCGTGTGCAGAACCGGGACAAACAGTAACCATATATTTCCCCCAAAAAAATGGTGTGAAATTTGAAGATTACTATTATGGGACATCATCTCAAAACAGACTTTTTGGTTGGTCAGTTGAAAACAGAAATATCAATTTTAATAAAATTGACGATGAGCATTTTACAATAACCATTCCAGCCGATTATAATACAGGTAAATATACTTTGTATTATGGAAAGAATAAATACACTTGGTTTTTGTTTTACACAGTATATTATGGAACTTCCAGCTTCGACATAAAAGTATGTCAAGATGATCCATATATAGAGGTAGATAAGAAATGTGTGTGCCCAGGCGACGAGATCCGATTAACAATTGAACAATCAGACGAGTCCACACATGTTTGGAAGTATAGGACAGATGATAATAGCAAATGGACGACAGTAACAAACTATACGGCTGTAGACAACAAAACAATCATATTTGAAACACCTAATAATTTTAATTCACGTATATATTTCCAAGCAGATGGGAGGGCAGAAGCTGATATCTCTGTGTGTTTGCCTGTGTTAATAGGTCCGCAATGTGCACCAAAATCCACATCTGTCAAATTTCAAATTGAGCAGGCGTGTCCTAATATAACTTATGTATTCGATGGAATAAATTGTAATGGAAATACGTCTTATGAAATCACCAGGCCATATAATAATAATAGTAAAACATACGAATTAAAGGTCAAACAAGGAAACGAAACCGTGCAGATTGACGAATGGAAAGTCGCGACATGTCCTATAACAATTAATTGTCCTAACAATTATAATAGTTTTCCAAAACAATTCAAAGCAAACAGATTCGATTGTGGCATATTGGCTTCCGAAATTGTCAATACTTTAAGGAACTACAATCTATTGCCTACTCAGTCCGGAGGAACTAATATTCAACTATATTATTGGTACAAAGAAAACGGGAATAATGATGAAAAGAAAATTGACGATAATACTGTACTCAAGGCTGGAAGCAAATATACTTTAAGAATAGAAGTATATGTAGATAACAATTTCATGGGAATATGTGAGGGACCTGAAGTCCAAATTATTTCCGACTATAAAGTCATAGCCAATGCTTATTATGGAGGTTCAGCAACAGTTACCCAAAATGGAGTTGACAAAAACAACCAAACAGTAGACTGCGGATCTGAGATTTTATTGACTGCAATTCCCAATGCTTGTTTTCGTTTTAAACAATGGAATGATGGGAATACTGAAAATCCAAGAATGATTGTTGTGGACAGAAACTTGAATTTGGAGGCAAATTTCGAGCAAATAAAACCAACCGTCATAGCTGTCTCAAATGACAACAACTTTGGTACAGTAAGTATAAAGAAATGGAATGGAGATTTCACCTCCGGAAGTCAGGTGAATAATTGTGGTGATAGGCTTATTATTACAGCCACTCCAAAGAATAGTTGTTATGAATTGGAAAAATGGAGTGATGAAACAACCGAATTGGTTAAAACTATTGATGTCAGAACAGACGTAAACCTGACTGCAATTTTCAGACAGAAAGATGTCCATATCACAGCCTCCTCAAATGATGAAAGTTTGGGTACTGTAGCCATAAGCGGAACGAATTCGTGCGGTAATACTGTGACAATCACTGCAACACCTAAAGCATGCTCCGATTTTGTGCAATGGAACGATGGAAACACCAACAAAGAGCGAACTGTTGAAGTTACAGAAAACCAAAATTTTGTGGCTACTTTTACCAACGCTTCCAACTTCACCCTTACCTGTAAAGATTATTCGTTCTTGAGGGAAGATGCAGGTTCGGGAAATGCTACTGTCACATTCCCGTTGCCGGAAGTTTCTGTAGGTACTGTAGATTCGTATTCGTGGAGTGTTTCGAGTGGTTTGAGCAAGAGCGGTAGTAATGTGACAGGAACTTTGCCTTTCGGTGAAAACTCTGTAACTATCACTGCGGCAAAGTGCGGGCATTCTGAATCCTGCACCACCACCGTCAAGCTCCTAAAATCCGTTCCTCCTTGCGAGTAGTAACAGACGACAAACCGAAAACCTATCTTTGTTGTGCGTATAAATTGTCCCCAAGAGGTATAAAACTATGCGCTGGGGACAAATATAATAGGGTTTTGTATGAAAATAATAGGCAGAGAAAAGGAAATTTCCAACATTAATGAGTTGTATAACAAATAGATAACTGTTTATTGCAGAACAAATTGCCCAAACGAATGATTGTTCATCCTACTTTGGTGACTACTGAAGGACTGAAATATAATGAGTATAGTGGTATTTTCACTAAAGTTATCACCTTGGATGATCTGTTCGGTGGTATCTAAATCTATACAACAACGACACCAATATGGTCATATACATTTTTTTGAGTCAACCACATGAAAGAACACAGAAAAGTAAGTGCAAAATGTGGGAAACCAACACCAAACTTCATCGCTACACAAACAAATCATCCAAGACGATAATATCAGTCACACAACCGCTATACTGATTCTTTCTTAACCCGTATGTGGTGACAAGAGTTAATCGAATTGTCTTTTTGGAATTTGTCACTTGCTTGAAAACTGAAGATTTTCGTCTGAATGATCCGTCACATGACTTGTCGATGACAAAATCATCACCAGAGAATTTCATTTCACACAAATTTATCACATTATCTGCACGGTCTATCAGCAAATCAATTTGAGCTCCGTCATGCTCTTCCGTCGCTGTTGTCTGCCATGAAAATGCATTAGATAAAACGCCTGAGATTCCAAGAGCCCGTTTCATCTGAGCAATGTGTTGAAGACAAAGTCGCTCGAACGCCAATCCTACCCACGTTGTATATAGTCTGCTTTGCAAACTATTACTCCAAAAGCATTCATCATTGTTGACATTGCTTTTTATATATTGGTTATAAAACAACGAATAGTTGTCCATCAACTGATAAATCGTCCCTCTTTCCTTTTTTCCGTATTGGTTATATTTACGGATAAACCCACTCTGTTCAAGTTCTTCAAGAGTTTTGGAAAAAGCAGTATTATCAGAAAGTTTAGTATGCTTGAGTATATCAATCCTTGTCAGGCCAGACACTTTAGAAGACAAAGCATTCACAATCGCCAGATGCGACGACGCGTTTCTAAATAACGATGCGTATAATGCGTTGTATTCCGTCTTTAAAGGAGCCATGTCTTTGAAAAATATCACGTCTATATTTTGAGCAAGACTCTTTTCTTTCTTCAAAAAACTCCAATAATATGGGATTCCTCCCATTATCATATATGCCTCTGCTATGTCTCTTCTTGAAAATTGCAATTCTTTGAACTGGCAATATTGTTCACATTCACTCAGAGAGAAAGGTTTTAAATGGATTTGAACAGTAAGCCTATTATGAAGTCCTCCATAATCGTTAATTATTTTATTGACAATCCACGACGTCGCACTTCCACAAATGACAAGAATTATGTCGTGACGCATATTGGCCCAGCCATTCCAAAAATGTTCCAACGCACTGACAAATTTTGACTGTGGGGTGTCAAGCCATGGCATCTCATCTATAAAGACTATCTTCTTTTCATCCGATTGGGACTCTAACAATGCTTCCAACTGATGGAACGCATCCTGCCATGATAGAAGTCTATTAACATTTTTCTTTCCATATCTTTTTAAAGATTCCTGAAATTCCGCCAATTGTTCTCGCATAGTCCCTCTGGCCAAGCCCGTATGCTGGAAGGCAAATGTCTCATTAAATGTTTGTTTTATAAGATATGTCTTTCCTACACGACGTCGACCGTACACGGCGATAAACTGTGATTCATCTGAATTGATCGCATTCAACAATATGCTGCTCTCTTCTTTTCTTCCTATCAACATGGCTTTGATTTTTTTGTGGCAAAAATACGATAAAATTCATTTAATATTGTGGCTAACTATCATATTTTTGCACTTATCCACAAAATTGGTCGTGTTTCTTCAATCAAAGTTGTGGGCAACTATAATTATTTTGCATTTATCCACAGAGTGAAGGTAGGAAGTGTCTCACACAGGTTCAGTCTAAAACATAAATCGGGATTTTTTCCATAAAAACAAGGGGGACACTTCAAACTGAATGAAGTGTCCCCCGTTATTATGATAGCCGATTGGCTTTATTTGAACATTTTTGTGAAGATGATGTTTCCGCTTGAGTAAACATCGCGCTTGATGAACGCACCATTCACAGGTTCGCTCACTCTTTGACCTGCCAGATTGAAAAACTCCGTCTTCACGATGTCGGTATCGGCAGCGATGTTGTCGATGCCCGAAGCCTTAGACGAGAAGACGATCTTGTCGATATCCACCCAGCTTGATGTGATTTCCATCTTCAATACGTGTTCGCCCGTTGCCTTGATGCTGACCTTCTGGCTCACAGGCTCGAAGATGCTGTAATCGCCGGTGTTGTTTGATACAAACTCATCGCCGAGTTTCTCATCGTCGAGGTAGAGCTGGACAGCGCCTGTGCCGTTGTCGCCACCCATGTAAACTGCGATGTCGTATTCTCCTGCTGCGGTGATGTTGATGGTGTATTCCATCCATTCGCCCTTTTCGCAATAACCTACGGCGGTAGCGCTCATGTCAACACCCTCTTCGCGGGTCTTGCCATTGCGGTTTTCAGGGTCGTTGTCGTGGTAGGCATAGCCTTCGCCGCCAAGGTCAAACTCTTCCGCTTCAATGGTGCCTGGCAGTTTGGTTGCCACACCGTTGAACGGACCTTGTGGCACGTTGATAGAGACAATCGCTTCGCCAGACTGCACTTTCTCGCCATTTGCGTTGGTGCCTTCGGCGTAGATGCTGTGTTTGCCGCTTTCCACGTCGGTCCAGGTGCAAGAGGTGCCGGTGCCAATCTGCTTTTTGTCCGCATAGATCTTGATGTCTGAGATTTCTCCTCTGGTGCTTACGGTCACTTTCACCACGCCGGGAGCCACGTCTTCGGTGGCGGTTGCGCTCACCGACAGACCTGCCTGTTTGCCGCAGGCGGTGGTGTATTGACTAACGAAGCGCCAGATTTCTCTTGAAGTATGGAAGCAAGCCTCGTCGTTGGAGTGCCAGTGACCTTTGTTTGGAATGGCGTTGAGCACCACGTCGGCGTCGCATTCGCCATCGGTGTAGGCGGTGCGGGTGGCGCAGTTGTTGACTTTCGATGTGGTCTTGCCGGCACATTTGTTGTGCTTCTGCCATTTGTTGATTACAGCCTCAATACCTTCCTGGTTCTGATAAGGTTCAAAGTGAACCACGTCGTCGCTTGTGCCGTGTGTGTGGAAGATAGGAATGGCGCGCGTGGATGCGCTTGGGTTACCGCCAAACTGGTAGCCAGACACAGGTGCAAAGGCTGCGAAATAGTCTGGAATCATGTTCATGCAGTGATAGGTGAGCATACCGCCCATAGAGAAACCACTCATATAGACTCTGGTGGCATCCACCTTGTAGGTCTTCACCATATAGTTGATGATGGCTACGAGGAAGTCGGTGTCGGTCTTGCCGCCGATGTCCCAAGTGGAGCCATTAGCCCAAGGGAACACTACGATGAAATCGGCTGTGTCTGCCACGAGGTCCCAGCGTGTCTGTTCGCGCTGGTATTTGGCGTCTTGGTTCATGCCGTGGCAAGATATGAGCAAAGGTCGGTTGGCATGGATGCCTTTAGGGGCATACATGGTCACGCCTCTGTTGTTGACCTTGAAATCCACATAAGTGCCGGTGGTGATGTTGGTCAGCACCTCTTGTTCCGCAGGAATGTCGATGTCGCCACCCTTATCGTCGCTGGCGAGTTTGAAATTGAGGTAGTCAATATCCACCCAGTCGCCGGTGATTTCAAGTTTGAGCACATGTGTGCCTTTCGTCAGTTTGTTCAGTTTGGTCTTCACGGTGGTGTATTCGCTCCAGTCGCCGGTGTTAGGCACTTTTACAAATCCGCCAGGGGTGCCGTCTGCACCAGGGATGATGAAGTTGTTGTCCATATAGAGGGTGAAGGCGGAGCCGTCGCTGCCCGATGCTACTCTCGATTCCACGATGTAGTCGCCATCTTCTGCAACGTCAACGGTATATTCGAGCCATTCGCCTACTTGGGTATAGCCCACTGCGGTGTTGCTCATATCGACGCCCTCATTGCGGTCGCCACCGTTGCGGTTTTGCTCATCGCTGTCGTGGTAGGCATTGCCTTCGCCGCCGAGGTCAAACTCTTCCGCCTCTATCTTGCCGGGAATGGCGAAGGGTTTCCCGTTGAACGGGGTTTGAGGCATGAAGATGACCACTTCTTGCTTCGATGTGATGTATTCCTTATTATTGGCATCGTAGCCAACCGCCCAAACGGAGTGTTTGCCTCGTTCCACATTCTTCCATGTGTAGGCGAGTGGGGTGGTGGTCGATGCGTTGCCGCTGCTAATCATTTTGCCGTCGGCATAGATTTCAATCTTCTTGATGTTCTCGTTCTCGCAGTTCACTGCCAACAGTACTTCGCCGGGTTCCGATTCCGCATTTACGATGGATGAGAGCGTAAGGCCTGCCTGCTGCACAGGGTTGTCGCCAAGCAGTTCGAGCATCTTTTCAGCATAGCGTTTGCCAAGCAGTTTGTAGCCATCTACGGTAAAGTGGAAATCGTCGTTGGCAGCCTCACAGCCTTCAGCCGAAACAACGTGGGCTGTAGGAATCACGTTTGGCACGTTCCGGATGACGTTGTTGTGGCCGCGGCAAGGACCGGTGTAGCGCACTTCGCCCACGAGCAAAGGCACTTCCGATGCTTTCAGTCCGAGGTCGTTGAGCAGGTTGGTATAGACGCCGTTCAAGCGTTTAGGCCAGTCGCTTTGTCCGTTGTTGGTCTCGCCCTGGTGTACCAAGATGCCTTTGATCACGCCCTTTTGTTGTGCCTGTTTGCCCATTTCCACGAGTCGGCCGTAAGGGTTGCCTCCGTAGTCGTTGGCATAGCCTTTGAGCCAGTCGGCGCAGGTGCTCAGGTAGTCTTTGTATCGGTCTTTTTCAAACAACTGGATGTCGGCGCCACCGCAGGCAACGACTACGACTCCCACTTTGATTTGTTTGTCGAGTTTTTCAACCAGGGTGCGGCCGAAGTAGTCAACCGGACCAAATCCGGCGTTGTTCCAGTGGAAGCAACGAGCCAATGGTGGGGTGGCGGTGTACCACTGTCCCAACTTTCTGTCACCGTTAGAGCAGTTGTTGGCGGTGTATATCATTTGGAAACGTTCGTCCACGCCTGTCTTTTCGGAGGCGGGAACTGTGGCGTTTCCTTCCATGTTCGATTGACCGAAGCACAGATAAATGTGGAAGTTCGGATCGGGATCAGCAAAAGCGCCTGTGGTGAAAGACAGCAGGGCTATCAGCATCCCCAGTAGTTTTTTGTTTGCGTTTTTCATATTGTAGTTAGTGTTGTTTTTCATGTTTTTTATTATCGGTGTAAAATTAGAGGAAAACAAAACACTTTAATTGTAAAATCCAATCATTCTATGAGAGAAAAATGCAAGATGACCTCTATTCCATTGTTATTCGTAGTTGATGATGTCTTCGTCGTGTTTACGAAGGAAAGTGTTGATGATTTCTTGTTTCTCGTCGAAGGTCAGTGTGGTGTCTTTTTCAAGTTGCTGGTTCATGCTTTTGTTTTGCTCTGGAAAACTTGGATACAAATGTCCGTATTTGTAGGTATAGTCATTCACAATCAACCGGCCGAGGGTGCTGTCGATGTCGTGGTATAACTCGTATTGAGGATAGTCGGGCGATATGTGGTTTGCCATGTTGTTTCGCAATTGTTTTTGGCAAAAGAGGTAGCAATTGGTTAAAGATGCCTTAAACGCCCAATCGTTGAGAAAACCGCTTGTGTTTATCCTTTTGTCGATGGGCTTCAGTTGCTGACGAGCGTAGTCGGTCATCTGTTTATGGGCGAGTTGTCTTGCTTGTGACTTTGGGGTGGTTTTCGCATTTGTCGCCCCGTTGACGGATTTTCGCTCTTGCTTTGTGCTTTTCTGCGTGATGGCCTTTGGCTTTTCAATATGCTCTATGGTGTCTGGTTGAGATTCCTGCACAGCCACTCTGATGGTGTCGTGTCTCACCTCTGTAATGATTTCTTGGGAAGGGTGTGCCTGACGGAAGAAGAGCAGGATAAAAAATGTGCAGGTGACCAATGCGAGTGGCAGAACAAGCAGCGCTTGTTTGGCCTTCCGGATAAACAGTCTCACGCTTTCCGCGTTTTGAAATCGGTCTTCGGGTTGGTCTTTCAAGCATCTGTGGCTGGCATAGCGGTAGATGGGGCTTGTAAGGTGCGGGAAAATCTGTTTCAGGATAACACCAAACGAGTAAAGGTCGCTTCGTGCGTCAATGGTTCTTGTCCCGTCTTTTTGCTCCGGCGACATATATCGCAGTGTGCCGGCAGGTTGCTTCAAGATGGCATAGTTGTCCGCGTCTGCCAGTCCGAAATCAATGATTTTGACGTTGTGTCCGTTGTGCGTAATCATGATGTTGGAAGGCTTGAGGTCGCGGTGTGTGATTTGCTTTGCATGGAAGTAGTCCATGGCGGAGAGCAGTTCGCTTACCACTTTCTCGCGGATGTGCGTGGAAGGGTTTTGCTTAAGCAATTCCGACAAGGAGATACCTTCAATGTATTCAAGGACCAGGCAGTTCCCAAGGGCAGGGAGTTGCTCCCATCCATACGATTTCACAATGTTTTGGTGATCCATCTGCAGGGTGATTACTGCTTCCTTTTGCAGCAGCCCTTCGTAAAGAGTATTGCCGATATGCTCTGGCAGCAGGCACTTAAGCACATACCATTTGCCGAAGCGTTTGGCCTTCATGAGCCGGCAATAAGTCATCCGTCTCATTTCCGAAAAATCGGTGAAACGTCCGTTCAGTTCTACCACGTTGGCGGGCAGTATGCCCGATGTGGATGGAGATGATGTGGATGAGAAAAATGTTTGCATGGAGCAAAAGTAAAGAAAAAGCCCTGCAAATGGTGCAGTGACGATACATTTTACCGTATTTTATGGTCTTATTTGGAAAAAATGTCTTTTCTTTGAATAATGAATGTAAACGAGAAGTATTGAAATTGTGAAAACGAATACAGACAAACTGTCTCCAGAGATTTTGGAACTGAGAAGAAGAGTGGAGGAAAAGGCTAATATCGTGCCAATGACGCCGACTGATTTTAGCCGGTTGTCTGCTTTGGTTATGGAGAAGACTGGTGACTTGCTGAGCGCGACCACCCTCAAGCGTATCTGGAGTTATATTCAGGGAGTCGAAACTGTGCGGCTTGCCACGCTCAACATCTTATCGAATTATTTGGGATATGAGCGTTGGAATGATTTTGTTTCAGAGGTGAACAACGAGGGACAGTCGGATTATCTTTTGAATAAAAGCATACGTGCCGACGAACTGGAAGTGGGAGATATTATTGCCTTGGAATGGTTGCCCAACCGAAGGATTGAAGTCCGCTACAAAGGCGCGGAATTGTTTGAGGTCATCAAGGCGGAAAACAGCAAGGTGTCTGTTGGCGACACTTTCGAATGTGGCTTCATGTTGCTGAACGAACCGCTTTATGTGACCAATCTTGTCCATGAGGGGGAAGCACCCGTTGCTTTTGTGATGGGAAACAAAGATGGCCTGACGAAGGTAGAGAAACTGTGAAATCAAAATCCCTGCTCGTGCTTTGCAAGGTTTTTTGCCACTATTTGGGAAATGTCGAATCCTGTTTCCAGTTCAATCCACAGCCATTGGCCATTGGGGTTGCACTCCAGAAAGACATAATCTCCTGAGGGGGTGACTATGAAATCGAAACAGCCCATGTTTAATCCCATGGTCTTCAGATAGTTTTTGCAGAAAGCGACAATCTTGGCGGGCAATTCCACAATCTCATGTTTCAGGTGGTGCTCGTATCCTTGTCTCCAATCGATTTTCCCGGTGTCGTCATCCTGACATTGAGAGTCGATTTTGCAGCCGACAAGGTCTTCTCCGATGGCTGTTATGCGTAGTTCGTATGCCTTGTCGATGTATTCTTGAATGTAGCAGACCGTCTGCTCAAGGGCGATGTCTGGTTGCGAAAGAATGTCGGTGTTTTTTACTTTGGTGGTGTAGAAAGTGTATTCGTATTCCTCGTCAACATACACACTGTTTCCCGATATGGGTTTCAGGGAGAGTTGTTCGTGTGTTCTTGCGAAGTTGCGGATGTCGTCGGCATTGTTGGAAAAGCACGTGTCTGGCAGGCGCATCCCCAGCGAGTGAGCCACGCGGTATTGCAGCATTTTGGAGTCGGAATAGCGGTCGCTGACTATTCCGCCGATGGAATAGACGTCTTTCATGTAATAGCGCAGAAAACTAAGGAAACTGTGCGCTTCTTCCAGGTTGTGTTTGTTTATCCCTTCATCTTGGTGAATGTAGGGCAGTGTTTCCGGAATCATGGGCCTGCGCTCCCAAATGGCAGATATCTCACTGCCTCTCAATTCGATGCCGTTTTTTATGTTTTTTATCAGGCAGTCGGTTTTCCCGTTGATGCAGGTCCATTCAAATTTATAGTCTGTGAGCAGACATTCGGTGTTGAACCGTAAGACGGGAACACCCCACTCTGTTAGATATTTGATAACATTAGTAGGGTGTTGGTCTTGTTTGTTGGTATAAATGAGAATCATTTGACTGATTTTGAATCGTCGGTCTCGTTTTTGGGATCACAGTGGCTGGTCACCTTTCCTCCGCGTCGGGTGTCTCCGTGATGGCGGAGGCAACGTGTGCCCACAATTCTCATTTCGTAGTTGACCTGGTTGATTTCGTCGTAGGTGAGAGGTTCTTCCATGCTTTCGCCAATTTTTTCAGGAGTGCTGAAGTTCATAAGCATTGGCATGATATTGGTTGGTTGGTTGAGTCCTATGTTCATGGTGTTTTTTATTAATGAGTGTTGCTAAATCACATAAATAGAAACAGACTGAGGTATAGAAGCGTCTTAGAAGTTGTTTAAACAGCTTCTTAGTCTTCAATGATGATTTCGTCCTCGTCAAAATTGCTGTCGTTGCCCGTAATCTTAATGTCTCTGTTGTTTTGGGCGATTGAAGCCAATGCCAGAATCATCTTGCTCTGAGAAAGACCAAGTGCCTGACAAACTTTTATGAGCACATTGACTTCGTTGCTGTCGAGACTGTTGTCTGCTACAGATACAAGAATGCAGGCTTCCAAGAGAAGTTCTTTCTCTTCTTCGTTGGTGGCAAGGCTTGCTGCTTCTTCAATGGAAGAAGGGTTTTGCATCTTTTGGGCAACAGCGTCTTTAAGCTCATTTTTGTCGATGATCTCCAGGCTATCTGCCAAACTGTAGATCGCATCGAGTTCTTCAACCTCAATCTTGCCGTTGGCAAGGGCTGTGGCAACCGTCAGGGTTGCTACTTGTTCTGTAAAATTTGCCATGGTGTTTTATTGTTGTAATGTATGAATTAGGTGTTGTTTGTTATAGCAGTAGGTTGCAATCACATTCTAATAATATAGGAATTTTACCGACTGTTTACAGAAGTTGTTTAAATTTTTGTTGGAGATTTTTATAAGTGGATTTTTCAGGATGTTTTGAATTGAATCTGAAAGGAGCAATGGATGCCCATTGTGACAGAAGATTCACCCAAAACAGACGAAAAAGACCTATAAAAAGCCCAACAGAAGAAGTTCGCAAAAATTTAAACAGCTTCTTACAATTCAAAGATAATCATTTTTTAGAAGTTTGCAACTTATTTTGACCGCTTTCGTTTCTTTTTCCCTGTGATGGTGTCGATGATGATTTGCCCAACTTTGCGTTGGATTCCCCCTTTTGTAGTGGGAATGCCTGTCTTCCTTGCGATTTTGGTTTTGAGGCCGCTGATTCCAAGCGCGCGCTTCAATGAAAAACTTATTCCAAACATAAATTGTGCTTTTTTTGAAGATTTCTCTGAGAAAAATTTCTCCGTAGCAAATATATGTCATTTGTGTTGTTTTGGTGTGGTCCATTTTGGTTCTTTTTCTAAAATGAATTTTTTTTTAAAAAAGGACCAAAATGGACCATGATTATTTGTTTCAAACCTTGTATTTTCGCACAACAACGAAATAAAAACAGTAATACAATGGCAGAAACAGTTTCAAAAGTTAGAGTGCACGGTAAGGCACAAAATCGTACTGTCCTCGGAATTATCAATGCTTATATGGTAATGTATCCACAGACCACAGCAGATGAATTGAGAAAAGCATTCCCAGGCAGATTGACAAAGAAATATGAAAAGCTTGATACTTGTACCGACGCTAGTAATGTATCTCGCGATGGCTCAGGTTTGTTCCACGAAATTTTAGAATTGAACGGCAAACGCGTCTGGGCGAATGGTCATGAAGAAGTGGTTGATAGTCCTTTCTATTTTGAAATGCCGGACGAAACAATCAAGACTGCAGACGGGAAGGAATTGGCAATGCATGCTACTTGGCCTGCAGACGCTTACGAGGATATGGTTAACTGGGCAAAGCAATACGGAATTGAGGTTGCTTCGTTTGAAAAGCACGAGGGTGGCGCCGTTAAAGGGCACTATCGCCTTGAATACCTCAACGGATATGTGCCGCCGGTAGCAGAATCAAAGAGTGGTTTGCCAAAATGGTTGTTGGCTGTGGCTGGTGTCATCATCCTTCTTCTTTTATTCTTCCTCATCCGTGGATGCAACAAGGAAACCCAGGTGGTGGAAAAGGTGGTTACCGTTACCGATACTGTAACTATCGTCAAGGTGGAAAAGGAAATTGAGGCGATTGAAAAGAACTTCAATGCGGCTAAGTTTGAACAGGGGCAGGTCGCTCTTACCGACGATGCCAAGTTCGTTTTGCACGATCTTCAAAAACTTATGGACAAAGATGAACACAAAAACGTAAAGTTGAAGATCGTTGGTCACACCAGTGCCGAAGGTGATCCTGCTTTCAACCAAAAACTCAGCGAAGAACGCGCAAAGGCTGTTGTCGATTTCTTGGTGTCGCAGGGTGTCTCTGCCAACCGTTTGTCTTTCGAAGGCAAGGGTAGCAGCGAACCTTTGGATGCAAACAACCCTGAGGTTAACCGCAGAACTCAGATTATTGTCATTAACGAATAATTTATTGTTTAACTAATTTTTTATAATACTATGGCAGACATTAAAATTACTGGCCGCATGGCTGTGAAGACTTTGAAAAAGCAGATCAAGGACGCTTATGGTGTAACTGTACGTGTTTACAATGGCGTTAAGTTTGCTGATGACGATGCTACTTTGGCTTCTATCCGTAAGGGTGATGCAAAAGGTGGTGAAGTTTCTGTAAACGGTCACACCTTGGTTGGCAACTTCGAAAAATCAATCCTTGACAATTACGGTATCAAGATCCAGATTGCCAATGGCGCCAACACTAAGTTGTCAGACAATGGCATTTCTCTTTCTGCAGCAGGTAAAGAGTAATGGTTTTTTAATGTAAAGATACGGGAGCAGCATATGTTGCTCCTGTATTTTGTTATAACCAATAAGGTTGCAAGATAAGTTCTTATAGGTAATAATTGAAACACTAAATGGAAAGGACAAATTTCAGTAGTAATACAAAGGAAATACAAGCGCTTAAAGAGCAGATTGAGGAAAAGTTGGGGTTCAAGATGAAAACTCCGAGGGATTTTGTTTTTTTGTCTGGCGCCATTATGGGGGTAACGAGTGAGAATTTGTCGTCAACTACGCTTAAAAGGGTTTGGGGGTATATTGAAGAATCAAAAAAAATCAGATTAAACACATTGAATGTCCTTTCTATGTTCCTTGGCTATGGTGAATGGGATAGTTTTCTTTCTTTTGGTGGAAAAAAAAGAATTGATATATTGAAGACGTCTGATCTTAATGAAAATGACAAAATAGAATTGTGTTGGCGTCCCAATCGCAGGATTCTTGTTCGTTATGCAGGCAGAAATGGTTTTGTTGTGATGGAGCAAGAGAATACGATGTTCAGTAAAGACGACACTTTTAATTGTTCGCTTTTTGTGTTGCATGAACCGACATGTATTAACAATTTTAGTTGCAACTCCAATTCTCAAGACAATTTTGTGTTCGGAGGTAATGGACTGACTTCCATTTGCCGTGTCCCTTGATATTCACTTTCTCTGCCTTGTTCGATTCATTGTTGCATACCTTTCCCCAGCCTTCTTCTCTTCCTTCTTCCCAGCCATCTATTTTTGATGTTTGTTTATTGCTGGCCCTATAAACTAGTCTTTATAAAAATCGTAGCCATAGTCGGCTTCTTTAACTCGTTTGGTCAAATCTTCTGGTATCTTCTTTTCAACCCCAGGCTCAAAAAACTCGTTAATCTTATCGGCAAGGGTCTTTGCCACCGCAATGTGGCGCATGTCCCAGCAGGTCACACTCCAGTTGATGCGAATGGTGAAAGCTTCTGGATGTTTACACTTATTATAAATCCAAACTATCCTCTTTTAGAAGGAAATCGAAGAGACCTATTGTCAGTATGCCTTCTTCATTGCGACGGGGCATGATGTGGTCCTTCACAATAATAACCTTTTTGAAAGAGTCATTGATGTTTGTCAGTGAACGAGACTCCTGTATCTCCTTTTCTCTGTCAGGTATAGACAATGCCGACTGTACATAATATTTCTTGCTTCCAAGACTGGCGATGAAGTCCACTTCAAGTTGGATGCGCACCCACTTGCCATCCTTGTCTTGCTTCTTAATTTCCACCATTCCAACATCTACACTATAACCACGTGTGATAAGTTCGTTGTAGATGATGTTCTCCATGATATGCGTCTCTTCCTGTTGGCGCATATCGAGGATAGCATTTCTCAAACCAATGTCCGAGAAATAATATTTGGTGAGTGTATTGATGTATTTCTTACCTTTTATATCGTAGCGTATTGCTTTATTTAACAGGAACGACTCAGACAGATAGGTAAGGTAATTAGAGATAGTTTGACTACCAATGCTTACGTTCTTAACACTTTTGAAGGTGTTCGATAATTTAGTAGGATTGCAAGGAGCGCCAATAGATGATGCCAAAATAAGCACCAACTCACGCAGTTCATTATCGTTTTTGATTTTATGCCTTTCGATAATATCTGCCAAATAAACTGTTTCAAACAAATCCTTCAAGTAGTTGATTTTCTTTTCTTCAGTCTCAAAAGACTTTATGAGAGGCAAACCACCATAGGTGTAATATTCGCGCCATGCATCCTGCTTGTCTCCGCCAACGGCAGAATAGAACTCTGCAAAGGATAGCGGATTCACATGGATTGTTTCTCCTCGGCCACGAAACTCCGTTGGGATATCCGAGGATAGGAAGTGAGAGTTGCTGCCTGTCACGTATGTGTCGGCATTATCAATATGTCGGAAACTATTCAACACATCCACAAACTCGTCCATAAGCTGCACCTCATCAATGATGATGTAATACAGTTCTTTGTCCTTGATTCTATCATGAACATAATGGAGCATAGTGTCTGGATTTCTCAGTTCCTTGTTCATGCGGTCTTCAAGGTCAATGCGGATGATGTGGTCGTCAGCCACCCCATTATCTAATAGGTAGTGATAGAACAATACGTTCAGTAGATACGACTTGCCGCATCTGCGGATTCCAGTAACGACTTTGATAAAGCCGTTTTGTCGGCTATCTACCAGTTGTTTCAGATATCGATCTCTTTTTACCCCCATCATATGTATAATATTTTTGCCAATACTGGCATTTTTACAATGTAAAGATGCTTCTTTTTATCATACTACACAAGTTTCATGTTAAAAAACTGTCAATCTTGGCATTTTTTTATCGTATAAACATCAATGGTGACCACATTTCAGTCTCAGAATGAGACAAACTCAAAGTTTTTTAAACAGTTTCTAAATCTATCTTCAAAAAACTGATATTTCTTGATTTTCTTTCCAAATAATAAATAATAGTAATTCTATCATTTAATGGAACGCTCTTTTTTATCTATTTTTGTGAAAAATAATTATTCATGAAGATACTGCTCATCACCCCGCCGCTGACCCAGCTCAACACCCCATATCCTGCGACAACTGTGCTTAAAGGATACCTGCAGACGCTCGGACACCAGGTGGAACAGATGGACCTTGGCATTGAACTTGTCAATCGCATTTTCAGCAGAGACGGACTGGCAAAGGTGTTTGAAGTGAGCGCAAACCTACCAAAAAGTGAGGCGATGCAGTTTATTTACGAGGGCAGGGAAGACTATGTCAACTGCGTGGAGACGGTGATGCGCTTTCTGCAGGGAAAAGACCAGACGATTGCCAGCCGAATTGCCAGTCACACACTTCTGCCCGAAGGACGTCGTTTCGAGAATCTGATTGATACGGAATGGGCGTTTGGTCTGGCGGGGAAAAACGACGAGGCACGCTACCTGGCTACCAAGTTTATAGAAGATATAGCAGACTATATCCGCGAAATGGTCGCCCCTCATTTCGATTTGGTCCGCTATGCGGAGCACCTGGGCTCTTATGCCCCAAAATTCGACAAGATAGAGAAGTCGCTGCATGCTCCTTTGACCATCATAGACGAATGGATGTTGCAGTTGCTCGACGATAAACTACACGATGTCAATCCTCAGTTGCTGGGGCTTTCAATTCCTTTTCCGGGTTGCCTTTTCGCGGCTTTGCGTTGCGCGCAGTATGTGAAGGCGAACTATCCCGATATCACCGTCACTGCAGGTGGCGGCTATCCCAATACCGAATTGCGGAAAATCAGCGACATACGTTTTTTCAATTACATCGACTTCCTTACGCTCGACGATGGCGAATTGCCACTCCAGCGCCTTTGTGATTTCTTGGATGGGAAGGTGGATGCGTCGCAACTGGTCCGCACTTTTTACGCAGGAAAAGACAAACCGCTTTACAGCGGAAACGATCAGGATAATATCCGCTTTTCTGATACAGGACTGCCCGATTTCTCGGGCTTGAAACTCGACCTCTATATCTCCACATCCGAGGGGAGCAACCCGATGCACACCCTTTGGCAGAGCGGAAGATGGAACAAGATGGTGATGGCACATGGATGCTACTGGGCCAAGTGCGCTTTCTGTGACGTGACGCTCGACTATATCAAACGCTACGATGCGCCAAGCGCCAAACTGGTGGTGGACCGCATGGAAAACATCATGCGCCAAACAGGCGAAAGCGGATTCCACTTTACCGACGAGGCGATGCCACCCCGCTTGCTCAAGGAAGTGGCACTGGAATTGAAAAAACGAAAAATGACGGTGAGTTACTGGGGCAACATCCGTTTTGATAAGACCTATACCAACGATTTGTGCGAGGCACTGGCCGAAAGTGGCATGATTGCCGCAAGCGGCGGATTGGAGGTCGCCAGCGACAGATTGCTCAAGCATATGAACAAAGGAGTGACAATCGAGCAGACGACCCTGGCGTGCAAGCACCTCACCGATGCCGGCATTATGGTGCACACCTATCTGATGTATGGTTTCCCTACTGAGACGTTGCAAGAGTGTATCGACGCGCTGGAGGTGGTGCGGCAACTTTTCCAGAACGGATTGGTGCATTCGGCTTTCTGGCACAGATATGCCATGACTGCGCACAGCCCAAGTGGACAACATCCTGAAGATTACGGGGTGAAACGTGTGAAATGTGGCAACAACCCGTTTTGCAACAATGAAATCCCTTTTGAGGAAAACATTGACTACGACAGTGAAAAAATGGGGGCTGGTCTCAGTCTTGCCACCTACAATTTCATGCAAGGTATGGGGCTGGATGAGCCTCTGCACAGATGGTTTAAGATGAAAGTGCCTCATACCACCGTAAAGCCGAATATGATTGCAAAAATTGTGAGCAGGGAGCGATGAGTATTGAGCGATGAGTATTGAGTGATGAGTATTGAATCGTATATTTTGATTTCTCCGTATGAATTTAAACGATGCTTTGTCTATTTTCCTGCCCTCTGTGAGCAAACCAAAGGACTTGGACAACATAGAGGCGGTGCTTGATTTCAA
Organism: Candidatus Physcocola equi; assembly: GCA_018064855.1. Taxonomy (GTDB): domain Bacteria; phylum Bacteroidota; class Bacteroidia; order Bacteroidales; family Paludibacteraceae; genus Physcocola; species Physcocola equi. The sequence goes on along the minus strand of JAGHUM010000010.1, from coordinate 9,473 downwards.
CCGATACAAAGGCGAAACGCTCTTTGATGCTAAAAAAGCCAAAGAACTGATCAGTTACATGTGGCAACATGTGATTTGCGACACGTTTGATGAAGCAGTCATCCGCAAAGCTTTTTCAATGGGCTTGTTCCCTATGAGTTTTGAAAAGCGTGTGCTGGACCTGGAGGATTTCTCCCGTTTCTCTTGCTATAGTTTCGGCACGAAAAACAAACCACCGTATTACCGCGATGTGCTTTTTATCCGTCATCACGACGAGAAACTGATTATCCGTCCCGATGATTTTGGCTACCCTCATAAAGTGAAGCGCTATATCCGCCAGCAGTTTGCCGATTACACCCTTTGTTTTAATCGTGATTTCAGTCAATGCGTTGACAGACTAATGAACGCATATCACCCCAACTGGATCATCCCGCCTTTGGTGGAACAGTTCAAGCGGATAAACGAGCAACCAGATGCACAGGTCGCTGTGGTTTCGGTGGAACTTTGGAAGGATGACGAACTGGTGGCTGGCGAATTGGGCTTTGTCAATCGAAACAGTTATGCCAGTCTAAGCGGTTTCCACACCGAGCCGAACAGCGGCACGGTGCAGATGGCCATCTTGGGCGAAGTGTTGTTCGATTTGGGCTTCGCCTATTGGGACCTTGGCATGCTGATGGATTATAAAATGGCATATCACCCGATTGTGGCCGACCGCGCCATACAGAGATCAATGCTCGCCGGTCTTGCTCCTTCGCGAATAGAACTGCCTAAAAGTCCTATCCGTGTGGGCGATGTGGTGCTGAAGGCATTGCAGAGAAACAGCAGACAAAACGAAGGTTTTTAATAATTTGAACACAAACGAATGAAAAATAATTTCTTTTCTTTTATTTGCACGTTTTTTTTGCTGGTGCTGGGGGCGCCCTCATTGGCTGGTACACTGACTTACAAGGAACTCGACCGCATTGCCGATTTGCGCAGCGAAGCTATCGTGGCCTACCGCGATAAGGATTTCCAAAAGGCCGCAAATGCCTATAATCAAGCCATCGCCACGGGCGACAGTTCCATGGTGCCCTATTACAATCTGGCCTGCTGCTATGGGCGCATGGGAAAGAAGGATTCTTGCCTGGCTGCCCTGACGATGGCTGTGGACCGAGGCTACATTGATCATCTCGCAATGGGGTTCGACAAAGATTTGAATATACTGCACTCCATGCCAGAGTGGTCGGAACTGTGGATGAAGGTCTATCAGAATGCCTACGGGAAAATCAAGCCGAAGGATTTTGAGAGTCGCATGAAAGATGGCATCGCCAGGTGCTATAGAAACAAACTTATACGGCTTTTTGAGAATGCCAGCGCAATCGATTCGGCTGTGGTGCAGTCTGCTCTTGAAAAGGCACAGCCATATCTGGCGTTTTCTCATTTGCAGAATGCCGATTCGCTCTATCAGTTTGTGGAGTTGGCAAAAAAGGATACTCGCTACGAAAACCACCATTTCGTGTTTTACTCCACTCTTGCTTTCCCGTTGCCGGTTGTCGCGGAGTTTCTTGATCCGGACGTAGCCCGGCTGATGGCGACCGACACTTTATATGCCAGTTATCGAAACATCGATCAGGCTTATATGTGGCTGGACAATATGGATTTCAAATCCAGTTGCAGACCTTTGAGCGAGTTGCGGAGTCAGGTGGCATTGACCGACAGTCTTATCGTGTTGGGACTGACCGTTAGGGAGGACGAAATCAACGAGAGCCAGGATATTGTGGCAAAAAGCAACCCTGTTGTCGATTTGGTGAAGGCAATCGTGATGAATGAAAGCAAAACCAGCGAAGTGTTGTCGCCCAGACCGAATGCTGCCTCGTTGAAGGAAGACATCTATTTTGTTCGTTTGTCGAATATTCCGGTCAAGAAAGATTTTTCGGGCATCAAGTTGGCATTCCGGGGCAATTCAGATTTGGCCATGTTGGTCGTTGGCAATCATTATTGCTATATTCAAAGCAGCCTGATCAAAACCAAGTTGCAAAAACTGCTCCGCAAACAGATTTCAGCGAAATAAAAGCTAAAGCAGTTCGCAATAGTTTAAACAGCTTCTAAACAGCTTCTAAGAAATATCTTGCTGTGCTTTTGCTTTCGAGCGGTTGACGAGAACGACGCCAACCACCACTGCAGCGCAGGCAAGCACTTTTACCGTGGAAAGCCGGTCCATACCCAAATAGATGCCCAGCACGCTGGCAACTACCGGCTGCATATAAGAGTAAAGGCTCACGAGGGTAGGACGCAACTCCTTCTGCCCGATTGGAATCAGAAAATAGGCGATGAAGGTGGCAAACAGCACCAGATAGCCCAATTCCAGGAATATCTTTACGGGTATGTTGGCATAATTTACCGAAGCCAGATCACTTGCTGAGAAAGGGGCGGACATCATAAAGGAGAATAGGAAGATCCATTTCATGAAAGTCACCACACTGTATTTCTGAATCACGGGTTTGAAGATGCCCAGGTAACTTGCAAACAGCAGACTGTTGGAAAGTAGCAACACTATGCCCAGCGGAGTGGTCATCCTGTTGATGTCTGATGCGACTACACCGGTACTGCTGAATATCAGCAGCAATATCCCTGCCATACTGATGCCCACACCTCCCGCTTTCTTGAGGGTGATGGGCTCTTTCAGTACCACCGCTGCCACCAGCATGGTAAACACAGGGCCCAGCGAGGCGATGATGGAGCAGTCGAAAGGTGTGCAATAGTTGATGCCGACCAGGAAGGTGAGTTGGGTGCCGACGTAGCCCAGCAAACTGGCGAAGAATATCTGGATGTAATCTTTTTTCTCTACTTTCTCATGGGGCTTGAAAGCAGACAACAACCAAAACAACAAACCTGCTCCGATAGAGCGCAGGGTGAAGAGGCTCATCGGTGTAAAGATGTGGGAATTGGTCAGGTCTTTTGTCAACACAATGTTGAACCCAAATATGGTGTATGCGCAGCAGGCGCAAATGTGCCCCAATGCTTGTCTGTTCTCAATTTTCATTTTCATTTTCATAACTCAAAACTCACAACTCACAACTCACAACTCATAGCTCAAAACTCATAACTCACAACTCACTTCCCCAGCAATTGGTCGATACTGTATCCCAAACTCCAATATATGAACTGAGCCTTGCTGAACGCCACCGCTCTGATGCCGCAGGTTCCGTATAAATGTGGGGTGAGATTGACTTTCACAGCCATCAGTTGGTAGAAGCGGCTGGAGTAACTGGCAGCATGTATCAGGTCGTAACCGAGTTGACCAATGTAGGCGAAATATGGAGTTTGCAATTCGCCGCGGGCTGCCAATCCCAGTTGGAATCGGTCTCCGGTGGCGCCAAGGTGCAGACGGTTGTAAGCGAATCCGTCGGCGCCCGTTTCTTTGCGCACATAAGAGTTGTTGCTCTCGTCATACACCAGATCGATACTCGGTCCGTAGGCAAACTTGTGGTGCGGCTTATACATGGGTGAGTAACTGAGTTGAAACACACGGAAAGTATGGTCGTAAAATTTGTTGGGCAGACCACTGCCGAGGGTGTCCATGTAGAGTTGGCGTTTACTCACGGTGAATGTGATATCGTGGCGAATGCGTTTCTCCCAGTCTTCTGGTGTGCGTAGTTCCGGGTAGAGCGCGCGGAGCGAATCGGAGTGAAGTCTGGTGTGGTCAAATATGTAACTAGGATCATCCCATCGGTAGGCAAGTTCAATCATGGGCGACCAGAGGTTCATGCCTTTGTTGGGCATGTGGGTGGCACCGTTGCTGAAGTGGGTGAAGCCTCCACCAATCTTCAGGTCGAAATTGCGGGTCAGTTGCCATTCAAAAAACAAGTTGAAACCGATGTGGGCGTTTTCGCTCGATCCGATGGTGATGTTGTTTGGCGCGTCAATCGGGTCATAGTGTCCCCAGTTTGTGCTGTATCCGAAGTTCCACTCATACTGCAGGTGGCAGCGTTGGCTCAGTTCGGCCAACGATCCGCCGTGAAACAGGAAAATGGAGAAGGGGTGTCCGAAATAGCGGCTTTCGTTGAAGTCGGCCATGTAGAATCCCAAGCCCGTATATGGCTTGTGGCAGTCGAGGTTTTGATATGAGTTGCCGGGTACGCCTATAGCGAATTTTACAGCCATTGCGCGGTAGTTGAGGTCGCGTCCGTCTTCTTTCAGAAAATCGTTGGTCTTGAGCATCTGGCCTTGGTCGTATTTGACGCTGATGGCTTTCGATCTTTTGCTGTCGCTGGCAGGCAGCAGGCAAATGCCTGTGCTGTCGGTTGTGGCGTTGGCGCTCCATGCGTTGGATAGCAGTAAAGCGCAAAAAAGAGATTTCAATAATTTCATTGTCTTTGTTCAGAAGTTATTCTGTATCGCCAACGGGCTCAATGTTCATCTTGGCGGCTCTCTTCGCCCATTGCTCTTTGGCGAGTTGTTGCATGTCGATGTTGGCATCTGTTTCGTCGGTGATTTCAAGTCCGAGGATGGTTTCCAGCACGTCTTCGAGCGTGACCACGCCTTCCACGCCGCCATATTCGTCTATCACGAGGGCTATTTGTTCCTTTTTCGCGATCATCATGTCGTAGAATCGCAAGATGGAGGTGTGCTCATAGCAGCAGGCGATGGGCCTTCTGATGGCGCGCAGCTTGGCTTGCTTGTCGTCGTTGGCGAGGTGTAGCAAGATGTCGCTTTTCAGCACAAAGCCGGTGATATTGTCGAGCGAGTCGTGGTAGATGGGGATGCGGGAATAGCGCAGGAAGTCCTTTTTGCGGAAAAACTCTTCAAGCGAGAGGTCTTCCGGGGCAGCAAGCACCACCGTGCGGGGGGTCATGATGCTGTGGACTTTGATGCTGCGGAGTTTTATGAGGTTGTTGATGATTTTGCTTTCACTGGCGTTGAATACCCCTTCTTTCTCGCCGATGCTGGTCATGGCTGCGATTTCTTCCCGGCTGATGGTCTGGCCGGTCTTCTCTGGTGTGATGAGATGGATGAGCAGTAAGACGATTTCCAGCACCGGATAGGTGATCCAGATGAAAATCTGGCACATATAGGCTACCGGGATGCAGAGTGTGCGCCAAAAGAGGATGCCAAGCGTTTTGGGAATGATTTCAGAGAAGATAAGGATGAGGACAGTGAGGACTGCCGACGCATAGCCGAAGTATTCGTTTCCAAAGACTTCGCCCACTTGCGCGCCCACGCTTGCCGCGCCTGCGGTGTTGGCTACGGTGTTGAATATCAAGATGGAGGTGGTGGCTTTCTCTGTGTGTTCCTTCAGGCTTTTCAGTAACTTTCCTCCCTGGCTTTTTTGCGCCAGAGTTTCGGCGTAAGAGGTGGAGGTGGAAAGCATGGTGGCTTCCATCACCGAGCAAAGAAATGAAAGCCCGATTGTGAGTAGAAGCGTGAGCAGAAGTAACGTCATGAAGTTTTTTTTTCAATTTATGTGCAAAAATAATGAAATAATGATATTCATTTCGCAGATTTTTATAAATTTGCAGAAATTGACTTCCTTAACAATTTTTTTATAAGAAAATTAAAAGCGAAAAACATAATGAATGCTAAAATGTTTCTAATGGCTGCAGCTTTGCTAACTGTAAGCAGCTCAGCTTACTCGCAGTGCAAAGGTAAATGCCGTAACGGTAAGGGCGTATATACTTTTGAAGATGGCTCTGTTTATGACGGCCAGTTCAAAGACGGCCTTTTCGATGGCAAGGGCACATATCTTTACAAAAGTGGTGCTAAATACGTAGGCGACTTCAAACTTGGCAAGCGCGATGGTAAAGGCACTTATACCTATCCTACTGGTGATATCTATTCTGGTGAATTCAAAGATGGCAAACCAGAAGGTAAAGGTACTTACACCTTCGCTACTGGCGACCGTTATGAAGGCGAGTTCCACGAGGGCAAGCGTGAAGGCAAGGGTTCTTATACTTTCAGCAGCGGTACTATCCAGATCGGTGAATTCGAATCTGGTGAATTGGTTGAAGAAGAAAAGATCATTCGTAAGAAGAAAGACTAATCTTCTCTTTCTCTCTTGTTAATAACAATCGGGGGACGATGAAATTTCATCGTCCCCCGATTTGTTTTTCATGATCAATTAAGAAAGGGATTTATATATAAGTTGGCACTAGCAATGTTCTTAGCCAACGAATTTCCACTAATTTTCACGAAATTAATGCGGAGATTTATTCGTAAAAATTCGTTGGCAAAAGAAAAGTGCTAACTGGTATATAGACACCTTTCTTTATTCTGCAGGTGTCGCAGCAGGTGCGGCAGGCGCGTTTTCTGCATTGTTTGCACCTTCTTCTGCATTCTTCTTTTGACGGTGGGAACCTCTTTCTCTAGGTTGCTTTTCATTAGATTCTCCTTCGCGTACGCTCTCTTGAGGCGCTCCTCCTTCACGAACTCTCTCGCGAGGAGAGCCGCCTTCGCGCATGCCACCCCAGTCGCCACGCTGGCGAGGACCGCCAGGGCCGAACTCCATGCTGCCAGGGCCACGCATGCCTCCGCGTTCCTGCATCTTCTCTTCCGCTTCTGCTCGTGCGAGCGAGTTGAACTTATATGAGAAATATACCATGAAATAACTGCCGAGCGTGTTGTAAATGGCTTCGCTGTATGAGTCGGCGGTAGATGAACTGCTGAGGTTGCTCTGCTGCTGGAGAATGTCGAAATACTTGATGCGGACAGTGGCGGCATTGTTTTTCATGAAGCTGCGGCTGAGTTGGGCGTTCCAGATGACTTCACCGTTCTTAACTTCATTGTCGTTGCTGATTTTGCTGTCGTAGCCGCTGTAGAACTTGTAGTTCAAGTCGGTGCCGAGGAAAATCTTCCATCCGAGAAGCACGTTGGCATTTCCGCCCACCTGATAGTCGAATGTGTTGCGGTCGTTTGCGCTGTTGAGAGTGTTGTGGGTGTTCACATAAGCAATCGAACCGGTTATGCCGATTTCGTAATCGTCTTTGCTGAAGTTCAATCCGAGTTTCTGCCCCAAATTGTAGTTCTGGGTGGTGCTTTTCACTCCGTTTTTGTCGGGATCGTTTTTGCTTGAGCTGAAGCCCACTTTCTCGCTCATGCCGCCTTGGGTGGTGGCATTGGCGCTGAACGGACTGTTGCCGAGTGGGGTGTTGTATGTGGCAAGGGCAGAAGCGTTCCAGTTGCCGTCCACGTTTTCTTTGTAACTCTGCTTGGCACCCGATTTTTGGTCGTAGATGACTCTGTTGGTCACATCGTTGAAGGTGTTGCTGAAACTGAGGTTCATGTTGAGGTTGCTCTGCAACTCCGAGAAGTAGTTGGCATAGCGGAGTCTCATGTTTTGGGTGTATGATGGCTGCAGTTTTGGGTTACCGTATTTGATGTTCATCGGATCGGTCTGGTCGATGATTTCCTGCAGGTTCTCGATGCTTGGTGCCGAGCTCTGTCCGCGATAGCGGAACATGAGGGTGTGTTTCTTGTTGAAGAGGTATCTTACCATCAGGTTTGGCGAGACGTTAAACACGTTTTGGGCGTTTTTGCCTGCATTGATGCCGATGAAGTTTTCGCTCTCGCTGCGTTGTGGGGTCAGATTGAAACCGGCCTTATATTTCAGTTTGGTGAAGTTACCCTGCAGGCTGAGTTCAATGTCGTGTGTGGAGTATGAGTTCTTCACGCGTGTGCTGAGGGTGCTGTCCATTTTTTCGAAGTTCTTGATGCCATCATACACATAACTGTGGCTTTCGGTCTCTCTGTCTTTGAAAGTGTAGCGCAACTGCATGAGGTGATGGGTGGAGATGGGCTCTGTGAAGGCTGCACTCACCTGGTAGTTCCAGCTGTTGTTGAGGATTTGTGAGGTGCGGATGTAGGCGCTCACGCTGTCCGCCATCTCCTGTTCGTCGGCATCGTTGTAGAAGTGGAAGCGTGTGTTGTTTACGTTCACCACGTCGCTTTCGCCTCTGTCGTAGTTGGCGCTGGCATTGAGAGAGAAGTTTCTGCCTTTCTTGCTGGTGAGTTGCTGCACATAGCGGATTGTGCCGCCTGCGCCGAAGTTGTTGCCATCGGTGGAGCTGGTGCCTCGGCTCTCATTGAGCAGGAGGGAGTCTTTTTTGAAGGAGGTCAGGTGCTTGTCGCTTTCTATGTCGGTCTTGGCATAGCTGAGATTTGGCTTCACGATGAGGGTGGCTGTTTCGGTTGGTTTCCATTCCACCTGGAAGTCGAGACCGACGTCGTGTCTTTGGCGTATTTCCTTCACGGTGTCTTTTTCGGTGTTGTCGAATGCGAAGTGCTTGTTGATGCTGCGTTTGCGGCTGTCGTTTTCGCTGTATCCGTAGCGGGCGTTGCCGCCATATTTCAGTTCCTTTTTGTCTTTCACATAGTTCACACCGCCCATGCCGGTGGTGTTGATTCCTTTGCCGGCGCTGCCACTGGCACGAGGGCCACCTCCTCTTTCCGAGAATCCGCTGTTGCCCACGTCGTTGCCGCGAGCAATGAGGGAGATGTTTTGGTCGTCGTCAAATCGGTTGAGCATAGCCGATGCGTCAAAGTGGAACGGGGTGCCTCCCAAGCCGGCTTCTGCGTTGCCAAACCATCCGTGCATCATGCCTTTCTTCACTTTCAGGTCGAGCACCATTTCCTCTTCTCCGTCGTCCATGCCGGTGAGGCGGTTTTCGTCGCTCTTCTTCTCGTAGGCTTTGATTTTATCGACCATGTTGGCAGGGAGGTTTTTGAGGGCGACGTTAGGGTCGTCGCTGAAAAATTCTTTACCATCGACCAATATGCGTTTGATTTCTTTGCCATTCACAGTTAGTTTCCCATCGCTGGAGATTTGTGCGCCTGGCAGTTTCTTCACCAGAGCCTCAATGGCTGCGCCTTCCTGCACCTTGAAAGAGTTGGCGTTGTATTCCACGGTGTCTTCTTTGGTCTGCACGGCAATGGCCTTGGCTGTCACGACGGCTGCTTCCAGCTGCTCTTCGTCCGGACGAAGTTTGATGCTTCTCAGATTGATAGTCGGCTGATCGTTGCTTACAGACAGTTTTCGGGTGTATTTCTTGTAACCGACGTATTCTATTTCCATGATGTAGTTGCCTGCTGGAAGTTCAAGCGTGAAAGCGCCTTTGTCGTCGGTCAGGATCATATCTACTATTTTCTTTGCGGTGTCTGCTTCAAGGTAGGCGATCACGTCGGCATAACCTACGGGTTTCAGGTCGTCGCGGTCTTGAATGGTACCGTTTACGGTGACTTTCTGTGCAAAACCTGCGATGGCCGTCAGCCAAAGCATCATGGTGATTAAGGTCTTGGTGAGTGTGTTTCTTTTAGTGAAAGTGATGTTCATTTACTATTGTTTTTAGAAGTTGTTTAAATTTTTGTTGGAGATTTTTATTAGTGGATTTTTCAGGATGTTTTGAAGGGAATCTGAAAGGAGCAATGGATGCCCATTGTGACTGAAGATTCACTCAAAACAGACGAAAAAGACCTATAAAAAGCCCAAAAGAAGCAGTTCGCAAAAAATTAAACAGCTTCTT
>JAGHUM010000043.1 GCA_018064855.1 Candidatus Physcocola equi | reverse complement strand
GTCATCATAGTAGGTGCAGGCCATGCTGGCTGTGAAGCGGCTTCGGCGGCTGCCCACTTGGGGAGCAAGACGCTGCTCATCACCATGGATATGCATAAAATCGCGCAGATGAGTTGTAACCCCGCTGTGGGGGGTATCGCCAAAGGGCAGATTGTGCGCGAAGTGGATGCGCTTGGAGGTATGTGTGGCATCGTCACCGACCTTACCGCCATTCAGTTCCGTTTGCTCAACCGATCTAAAGGTCCTGCCATGTGGAGCCCTCGCGCTCAAAGCGACCGACAGAAATTCAGCGAGAAATGGCGCGACATTCTTGAAAACACCGAAAACCTGTCTATGTGGCAGGATACCGTGATTGGACTGGAACTGGAAAATGGCAAGGTGGCTGGAGTGAAAACCGCCATGGGTGCTACTTTTAAGGCGGCTGCTGTGGTGATTACTGCCGGTACATTCTTGGGTGGACTTATCCACTGCGGTCGCACGCAGATCCAGGCCGGACGCATTAGCGAACCTGCGGTGTTCGGACTCACCGACCAACTTCGAGAACTCGGTATCTCTACCGATAGAATGAAAACAGGAACGCCCGCCCGACTGGACGGACGAACCATTGATTTTGATAGAATGACACGCCAAGATGGCGAAACCGATTTCCATAAGTTTTCTTACCTCGACTTTAATGCACGACCGCTGCAACAGCGTCCTTGCTTCATTACACAGACCAACGCCACCACACACGACATCTTGCGCAAGGGATTGCCCGACTCGCCGCTCTACAACGGACAGATTAAGAGCATTGGACCGCGTTACTGCCCAAGTGTGGAAACGAAAATCGTGACTTTCGCCGATAAGGAAAGTCACCCTATTTTTATTGAGCCAGAGGGAGAAACCACACAGGAATATTATATCAACGGTTTCTCTTCAAGCCTGCCGATGAACATTCAAATTGAAGCCTTGCAGACCATCGCCGGATTGGAGCATGTGCAACTCTATCGTCCGGGATATGCTATTGAATATGACTTCTTTGATCCTACCCAGTTGAAGCATTCTTTGGAAAGCAAGGTAGTGCCTGGCTTGTTCCTCGCCGGACAGGTGAATGGTACAACAGGTTATGAGGAGGCTGCCGGACAGGGCATCGTGGCTGGTATCAACGCACACCAGTATTGTGCAAAAGCAGAGCCTTTGGTACTCGGACGCGATGAGTCGTACATCGGCGTGTTGATCGATGACCTTGTGACGAAAGGGGTGGACGAACCTTATCGTATGTTTACCTCTCGTGCGGAATACCGTATATTGCTGAGACAAGACGATGCAGATGCACGTCTGACCGCCAAGAGTTATGCGATTGGCCTGGCAACAGAAGAGCGTATGCAACTCTTCCGCCAAAAGCAGGAAATGATTGAGCGTTTGCGCCATTTCATCGACACCTATTCTGTCAGTCCAAGCCATATCAACGGTTTCCTGGAAAGCGCAGGCACCACACCGCTGAGCGGAGGCTGCAAACTGAAAGACCTGGTTGGGCGTCCGCAACTTACCATCATGCAACTCTCTGAAGCCATCCCTGCATTGAAGGAACGCATCGAGCAGATTGAAAACCGCAAAGAGGAAATCGTGGAGGCGGTGGAAATTCAGATCAAATACAGCGGATACATAGAACGTGAGACTCAGGTGGCCGACAAGCTGCACCGCTTGGAGAATATCCGCATTAAAGGCAAATTTGATTACAGTTCCATACAGTCCCTTTCCACGGAAGCACGTCAAAAACTCACTAAAATAGATCCGGAAACCATCGCGCAGGCCAGCCGAATACCTGGCGTTTCGCCAAGTGATGTGAATATCCTTTTGGTGATGTGTGGCAGATAATTGAATTTATGCGTTTCCCCCTCCTTCCCCTTTTGTTGTGCTGCTTCTTGCAGACAGCGCAGGCTGCAGTCCGCTTTTCCGAAGTGATGCAAGCCAATGTGGACGCTGTGGTGGATGATGAAAATGAAATGCCCGCCGGCTGGATTGAATTGGAGACAGACGGATCGGTGGCAGACTATACCATAGCCTTGTCGGGACATCCCGACGAGGCTTTCATTTTGCCTGATTGCGGAGGGGAACGTTATCCTGTCGTATTCTGCGATGAGAAAAACAAAGGGTGGCACACTTCTTTCAAATTGCCAATAGAGGAAGGGGAGGTCTTGTATCTCTTCTCACCTCAGCATGAGGTGGTGGACTCTCTGCTCCTTCCAGAAGCCAAGGTGCCCAATGCTTCTTATGCCCGCAGACTTGATGCAGACGGATGGGCTTTCTTTCGGACTCCAACTCCCGCTCAACCCAACAATGGATTTTCCGCCAACGTTTTCATGGGTAAACCGAGGTTTTCGCAAGAGGGTGGAGTGAAGTCAACTCCTTTCCACCTTAAAATATCATCCCCGAAAGATGCGCCTGCCGATGCGGTGTGTCGCTATACCACCAACGGGGATGTGCCGACACCAAAAAGCAGGATTTTCCCCGATTCGTTGCTGATAGATACCAATATGGTGGTGCGTGCCGCCATGTTTTCCGATTCTGCCATCGGTCATTATGCGGTCTCTCAGACGTATGTATTCTTGAACCGACAGCAGACCATGCCTTTGTTGGCGTTGTCTTTGCCCGACGACTATCTCTACGATCCTGTCTTAGGCATTTATACGAAAGGTAAATACGGGAAACTGCATCCCGATCAACCTCCTGCCATCACTGTGTTTGGCCTGGCTAATTATTACTATGAGTGGTTCCGACCAGCCTATATGGAGTATTATCCGGAGGAGGGGGCGGAAAGTGTGATCGGCCAACTGACCGATTTACGTATCGGTGGCAATGCCAGCCGCTATATGCGCCTGAAATCGTTTGTGGTGAAGGCCAGAGACCGATATGGGAAAAAGAGATTTAACTACAATTTCTTTCCGGACAAACCCGCTTTGGCAAAACACAAATCACTGGTTATCCGCACTTCCGGACAGGATGCTAATGGCGCTTACCTGCGCGATGCCTTTGCCCATGTGGGGGTGGCGAAAAAAATGGGGATCCCCTATCAAGCCTACCAGCCTGTCCTCCTGTTTGTGAACGGAAATTACTGGGGCGTGAGAAATCTGCGTGAAAGGAGTAATGCGGATTATATTTCGTATAATTTCGACACAAAGGATTTCGACCTCATTCAAGGCTTCTATGGCTTGGTGAAAGAGGGTACTGTGGAGCAGTTCGACGAATTTAAGGCGTTGTATTCTCAGGATTCCACTTCGTTTGAGACGTTGGACCGCTATATGGATGTGGATAATTTTCGCGATTACTACATTTTCAATATGCTTTTCGCCAATACCGATTTCCCGGGAAATAATGTCTTGATCTGGAAAGACAGAAAGCCGGGGGCGAAATGGCAGTGGATTGCCAAAGATATGGACATCAGCATGGGCTTGATCAGTTCGCCTTACGACCTGACCTATTTCAATTACACCCTACGCACACCGCCTTTTTTCGACAAAGGCGGTTTTAATGAGCCTTCCTCTTGCCGGTTGTTTCAGAAAATGATGTCGCTTCCACATTTTCGTCAGTCGTTCATTGACCATGCTGTGGTGGATATGGGCACTTTTGCCAGTGCCAACAGCCTGAATGCGGTCATAGACAGTCTTTCGACCAATTTGGAATATGAAATGCCTTTCTTCATGGATCATATTGGTTTTAGCCAACAACATTGGGAAGCGGAAGTGCGAAACCTGAAGAAATGGATAAGCAAGCGTATCCCGTTCATATATGCCGATATGGGACGGTATTTTGAAATGGGCGACGCTGTGCCTCTGAAAGTGAAAGCAGATGCAAGTTGCAGACTAAACAACATCAAGTTTGGCGGTGATTTCGATGGGGCGTATTATCCTCATCGTCGTATTCGTTTGTCGGAAGATTCGCTGACAATGTCGTCCGACCAGTTCCACGCGGCAGAGGTCAGTTCTTCAACGCCGGTTTGCCATTTGTCTGCCAAAATGTTGGAATGCTGGGGAGAAAACGATGTGCCGCAACTGCCTTCTCTTGCGGCGGAAGGGTGGTTGGTGACTTATGTCCAAGAAGACTCCGTTCACCAACTGTCTTTTGAAGGCAAGGCGTTGGAATGGCGGATTCCGGTCCATGCCACAAGTGTTGTGATTGTCCGGAAATGCGCGGAAGACGTGTTTGAAAAAAATGCGGCGGTTGAAGCAATGGACGCCAGCCAGTTTTCTTTTGAGGCGATTGATTTATCTGGCCGGGTTTTGGCAAAAGGCAACTATTCTCGTGTGATGGGGCTGCTGCGTCCTGGCAGAGTGTATGTGCTGAGAATGTTTGAAAAAGGACATTTGAAACAAACGTGGAAAGTCTGTCGAAGAAGATAATGATAATCCATTTCATCATCTAAAAGCAATTTCGGCTGCATCTTTTTTGTATAACGAAACATAAAATGCTATTTTTGCATTAAATATACAAAGTGACCTCTATAAATTCATCTCAAGCACATTATCATGAATTTGAATTTCTCTGCAAACGATGGCGCAATGATTCCTGCTGTCGTACAAGATAAGCGCACACTCAAAGTGCTTCGTATGGGTTTCGTGAACGCCGCTGCTGTGGCGCAAATGGAAAACCAAAAGACGGTGGCACTGTTCAACAAAGAAAAGGGTGAAGTGGAGACCGTTACTGGCGGCGAATATTTCAAGCCGCTTGCTGTGGATCAACTCTTGGCAAGTGAAGATGGCAACTCGCTGCTAATCATGGCTATGCCAGAAGGATCGACTACAGGTGCCGACACATTCCTCGGCAGCAAAAACATAGAGGATCTTGCTTTCTTTACTGAATTGCAGGACTTTATTGAAAAGCGTTACCAGGAAATGCCGGAAGGCTCTTACACTACGAAACTGTTTACCAAAGGTGTGAACAAAATCTGTCAAAAAGTAGGCGAGGAAACCGTTGAGGCTATCGTGGAAGCAACCAACGGAACTAAAGAGCAGTTTATTTACGAATGTTGCGATATTCTTTATCATCTCATCGTTTTGCTTACCTATAAAGGGGTTCGCATCGAAGATTTGGCAAGAGAACTCAAGGCCAGACATAAGTAAGAGGTTTTTTATTTGTTAATCATAGCAAATCTTATTATCTTTGCTACCGCATCTGCGGTTGCAAGGTGTTTTTGCCACCTTTGTTTATCGCGACAAATAGATTTTATCTGAACTGAGACAATGAGTGAAGATAGTTGTGTTGCCTTGGCATCTTTGCTATCTCCCTTTACGATATATTCTTTTGGTGGTTGCGTTAGTTTTTCTCGAAAAACTAATGCATTTTATATTCAATGTTCAATGTGTTATGAATTTCTACGACAAGAAACAAATAACACGGATGCAGGGAATTTGTGAAAATTTCCTGCATTCTTTGTTTGCAATTCATTTGCACGTTTCTTGTTTTACCTTTGCACGTGAAAAACTTTCCGTATATGAACTTAAACATTGTCAAAATAAGTGTTTTGGGATGGACATTGGCTCTTGCCGGATGTCATTCCGGTCATCAACACGACCACGATGGTCACCAGCACAGCCATTCAACTCATGGAGAACATCATCATGAAGACCATGATGAAGACCATGATGAAGACCATGTTGGGCACGATCATGCTGCAGAAAAAGAGCACGATCATGAGGAACACGACCACGATCATGAGGCGGCAAAAGGTGAAGCCCATGCAATCGATGAGATTTCTTTTTCGGAGGCACAGGCAAAGGCTGCAGGTCTTGAACTGGAAATTGTGAAGAAGTCCGCTTTCGCACAGGTGGAGGAGGCTGCCGGTCAGATTCTGGTGGCTGGTGGCGACGAGCATGTTATGGTGGCGCCGATGAGTGGCGTTGTGGCTTATGCCAAGAAAACGGTTGCCAATGGTATGCCGGTTGGCAATAAAGAGACTTTGTTCACCATTTCGGGGCAGTCGATGGTTGAAGGTGACGCCGTTGCCAAGGCACAATCGGAATATGAAGCCGCTAAGGCTGAATATGAAAGAACAGCGGATCTGGTGAAAGATAAAATTGTGACACAGTCGGTCTTCGAGAATGCAAAACTTCGCTATGAGAATGCGAAGGCTTCCTATGCTGGCGTGGCAAAATTGAAGAGTGGAAGCGGGGCGAGTGTCAGCGCTCCTATTGCGGGGTTTGTGAAAAACTGCATGGTGCAGCCAGGCGAATATGTGCAGGCTGGCCAGCCGATGGCTGTAGTGTCTAAAAACAAGCGCTTGCAGTTGCGTGCGGATATGTGTGAGCATACTTTTGGTTTGCTGCCTTCTTTGAAATCTGCCAATTTCGTGATGCCCTACCGGCCTGGCATGGTGTTTAAACTCAACGATATGAATGGTAAGTTGATTTCAACTGGAAAGGCTGTTTCAGAAAACTCTTTCATGTTGCCCGTCATATTTGAGTTCGACAATGTGGGCGATGTGGTGCCAGGTGCTTTTGTCCAGGTCTTTCTTCAAGGTGCCGAACGACAGGGGGTTATTAGTGTTCCTGTGGGTGCGCTTACCGAGGAGCAAGGTTTATTCTACGTTTACATCCAGGTGGATGAGGACGGATATATGAAACGTGAGGTGAAACTTGGCCAAAGCGATGGTGATCGAACCGAAATTTTATCGGGTTTGCAGGAAGGTGAGAAAGTGGTGGTGAAAGGCGCCACACAAGTGCGTTTGGCTGCGGCAAGCGGTCGAATTCCTGAAGGGCATTCCCATTCTCATTAATTTTGATTTTGAACGTAAATTGCTGACCGGATTTTTCCGACAGTTGTAATAGCAGACGGTTATGCTCAATAAGATTATTCATTTTTCACTCAACAATAGAATTTACATCCTTTTTGCGGCTCTGGCGCTGTTGATAGGGGGCTGTTATACAGCCAGTCGCATGGAAGTGGATGTTTTCCCCGATCTCAATGCTCCGACGGTGGTCGTGATGACCGAGGCCAATGGCATGGCACCAGAGGAGGTGGAGCAATTGGTGACTTTCCCCATTGAAACAGCCGTGAATGGTTCTACCGGTGTGCGACGTGTCCGTTCTTCTTCCACGACGGGTTTCTCCGTTGTGTGGGTGGAGTTTGATTGGAACACAGACATATATCTGGCGCGGCAGATTGTTTCGGAAAAGGTGGCAATGATTCGCGAAACGTTGCCTCAAGGTGTTGGTTCACCAACGCTCGGACCTCAATCTTCCATTTTGGGGGAAGTGTTGTTTGTGGGCTTGACAGCCGATTCCACATCTATGGCAGACTTGCGTACGCTTGCCGATTGGGAGATTCGTCCGCGTCTGCTTTCTACCGGTGGTGTCGCTCAAGTTTCGGTGTTGGGCGGTGATATAAAAGAATATCAGATTCTGCTTAGTCCTGAACGTATGCGCTATTACGGCATATCACTCCTCAGTGTGGCAGATGCGGTGGAGCAGATGAATAAAAATGCTTCGGGTGGAGTGCTCTATGAGTATGGCAATGAATATATTATCCGTGGAATGGCCAGCACTACGTCGTTGAAGGAAATGGGTAAGGCGCTTGTCGGCCGAATGCCTTCCGGTTCGCCTATTACCCTGCACCAGATTGCGGAAGTGAAGATTGGGGAGAAAACGCCTAAAATGGGAGTGGCGTCGGTCAATGGAAAACCGGCAGTGCTGCTGACGGTGACCAAGCAACCAAATATGGGGACACTGGAACTGACCGAGAAACTGGATAAGGCTTTGGTGGATATGCAAGGAAATTTACCTGCTGATGTAAAAGTGAATACCCAGCTTTATCGCCAGCAAAGTTTCATAGACAGTTCAATTTCAAACATCAAAAAATCGTTGTTTGAAGGGGCCATATTTGTGGTGCTTGTTTTGTTTGTTTTCTTAATGAATACGCGCACTACGGTCATTTCTTTGGTGACTATTCCTTTGGCTTTGCTGGTGAGCGTAATCACTTTGAAAATGATGGGGCTGACCATCAACACTATGAGTATTGGTGGTATGGCAATCGCCATTGGATCTTTGGTGGATGATGCTATTGTGGACGTGGAAAACGTGTTCCGCCATATAAAAGCCAACAATGCGTTGCCCGAAAGCGAACGGAGAAGCGTCTTGGAAGTGGTGAAAGATGCCTCTGCCGAGGTGAGAATGCCTATCCTCAATTCCACATTGATTATTGTGGCGAGCTTTCTGCCGCTTTTCTTCCTCAGTGGTATGGAAGGGCGTATGCTCGAACCGCTGGGCATTGCATTTATTGTTTCCCTTTTTGCTTCGACATTGGTGGCGCTTACACTTACGCCGGTGCTTTGTAGTTTCTTGCTTAAAGACGCGGGAAAGAAAGAGGTGGATGAGGCGAAGGAACCTCGTCTGGTGACTGCTCTGAAGGCGGCTTATCTTAAAGCGCTTGAGTGGACTATTGGGAAACCCAAACGTGTGTTGGCAACTGTTGGCGTTGCTGTGGTGGCGACGCTCATCGTTTTCTTCAATTTAGGCCGTAGTTTCCTGCCGCCGTTCAATGAGGGGTCTTTCACAATAGGTCTGTCCACGCTGCCTGGGGTGTCGCTTGAGGAGAGCGACAGATTGGGTAAAATGGCTGAAGATTTGTTGTTGCAGGTGCCAGAGATTCAGGCTGTGGCGAGAAAGACCGGCCGTGCTGAACTCGACGAACACGCGCTCGGTGTCAATACTTCTGAGATGGAAGCGCCTTTTGTTTTGACTAATCGCTCTAAAGAGGAAGTGGCACATGAGGTGCGTGAGAAATTGGAGACTTTGCCAGGGGTCAATATCGAAGTGGGGCAGCCCATTTCCCACCGAATTGATGCGATGCTGAGTGGTACTCGCGCAAACATTGCCATAAAGATTTTTGGACCCGATCTGAATCGTCTTTATTCGCTTGGCAACCGTGTGAAATCTGCAATTGCGGATGTGGAGGGTGTTGCCGATTTGAATGTGGAGCAGCAGGTGGAGCGCCCGCAACTCAAAATAGTTCCCAACAGAGATTTGTTGGCGAGGTTTGGTATTACAATGGCAGAGTTTAATCGTTCCGTGGGCTTGTTGCTGGGTGGTGAAACGGTTTCCACCGTTTTTGAGGGCAACAGGTCTTTTGACCTCACCCTGCGCGTGGAAGACCATCATCGCCAGTCTGCCGAATCTGTCCGTCATCTGCTGATTGACACGCCGGATGGGCGTATGATCCCATTGGAATATGTGGCGGAAGTGAAGTCTTCGGCTGGACCGAATACCATCAGCCGTGAGAATGTGTCGCGAAAACTGGTGGTGTCTGCCAATGTGGAAGACCGTGATTTGCGCAGCACTGTGAAAGACATTAGCCGCCGCATCAAGACTGCAGTGGATCTGCCAGATGGCTATCATATTGAATATGGAGGTCAGTTTGAAAGTGAGGAGGCTGCTTCTCGCACGCTGATGATTACCACGATGGGCGCCCTGCTGGTCATATTTTTGTTGCTTCGTCAGCAGTTCAAAAGCGCGCGTCAGGCGGGCACGGTCTTGCTCAATCTTCCGTTGGCATTGATTGGAGGTGTGATGGCTATTGGGCTGACAAGCGGACAACTCAGTATTCCTGCGACCATCGGATTTATATCTCTTTTTGGTGTGGCTACGCGAAATGGAATGTTGCTCATCGATCATTACAATAATCTTTCCAAACTGGGATTGACTCCTTTGGAATGTGTGATGCAGGGCTCTGCCGACCGACTGAACCCCATCATCATGACGGCTCTTACCTCGGCTTTGGCGCTTATCCCTTTGGCTGTGGCGGGAGAACTGCCTGGCAATGAAATTCAAAGTCCAATGGCAAAAGTAATGCTTGGCGGCTTGGTTACCTCAACATTGCTCAATGCGTTTGTCATACCGATTATGTATCTTTTGACAGATAAAAGTAAAAACTCAATTCTAAATAAAGAATAGAGATGATGCTTTTGTTTAAGATATAGATAATTAAATAATTACTGATTGAATTTATTTAATATAGGTTATTTCTTATTTAGAGTTATTCTAAAATATATTTAAAATCATTCTAAATAATCAAAAATTATTGTCTATTTTTGCAGACGTAAATTGTCAGTTGGAGTTCTCATAACCCGATATGATGTTGTTGTTTTTTCATCAAACTCAATAGAAATATGCGCAAATTCGTCGTCTCTGCAACAAGTTTCCTTTTGTTTTCCTTTGGACTTTATGCTCAAACGTCCAAGGAGATTTTGATGTCGGTGGAAAACAATAATGTGCAGTTGAAAACATTGAAAAAAGAAGCCGAGGCAAAAAAGGTTGCCAACCGTGATGGCTTAACTCTTGACGATCCCGAATTGTCCGTCAAGCAGTTGTTTGGCACTGCCGGTGGGGCGGGAAATGAGACGGAACTCGGTCTGAGTCAGTCTTTTGATTTTGCAACTCTGAGCGGTGCGAAAAAGAAACTGACTGTGGCAGCCGATGTGGTGGCGGATGTGGAGTATCTGGTGGGGCGTCAAGCTGTGTTGCTTGAGGCGAAGCAGACTGTCGTGCAACTGATTTCCATTAACGCGCAGTTGAAGTTGGCTGAAAAAAAACTGCAAACAACGCAGATGTTCAATGAGTCCATGCAAAAGCGTCTGGAGAAAGGGGATGCTTCCATAATTGAGGCCAACCAGGCTGCTATCCAGTTGATCAAGATCAAAACGGAAAAACTGTTGCTTGAAAATGAGAAAAATACGCAGTTGGCAAAGTTGGCTCGTTTGAATGGTGGACTTACAATCAATTTTGATGAAAGTGAGTATGAATCTGTAGAACTTCCTGCCGATTTTGATTCGTGGTTTGCTGGTATGGAAAGTAAATTGCCACAGATGCAGTTGGTGAATGCCATGCTGGAAAAGTCACACGCAGCGGTCAGCCAAAGCAAAAAACAGAATTGGCCTTCGTTTTCTGTTGGTTATACAGGAGTGATGTCGGAAGGCGAACAGCAGCATGGGGCAACGGTGGGGGTGTCGCTTCCTTTGTGGGCCAACCGAAACTCTGTCAAACTTGCCAAAGCGGAGCAACTGGTGGCAGAAAGCAAGGTGGCAGATGAACGTTTATTGGTGGAGGCTAACCTACGAGATTTATACCAAAAGGCGCAGGCCCTTGGTGGGGCATCCAGGGAATATCGGAAAGTCCTTGAAGATACGAATGTGGAGTCGGTCCTCAAAAAGGCTTTTGACGCAAAAGCGATGACTGTGCATGAATATGTGGGGGAATTACAAGTCTTCTATGAAATGAAGCAAATGGCTCTTGAGGCTGAACGCGATTATCAGTTGGCTTTGGCAGAATTGCTAAGCTGTGAATTATAATGATGGAATATCCTACGAAAGGAAGATAGTATCTATATGTTTGTAATTGGGGGATATTGAGTGAAAAACAGTGCTAATCATAGAACGAAAGGTGCTTAAGTCCATATTTTTCTGTATTTTTGCAGAAATAACTTTCGCCATTTCCGCATGAAGAAAATAGCATTGCTTTTGTCGGGTGGAGTAGATAGCAGTGTCGCGCTCTATCGACTCAAAGAACAAGGATATACACCCGACTGCTTTTATATAAAAATCGGACCGGAAGAAGATACCGATTGGAACTGCACATCTGAGGAAGACCTTGAGATGGCGACTGCTTTGTGCCGACGTTTCGGTTGCAAACTTGAAATCGTAGATCTGCATCATGAGTATTGGGACAAAGTGGTGGCTTATACCATGGACAAAGTGAAAGCCGGATTGACGCCTAACCCCGATGTGATGTGCAACAAACTCATCAAATTTGGTTGTTTCGAAGAAAAGGCTGGTCATGCCTACGACTATATTGCCACTGGGCACTATGCGACCACAACCGAAAAGGATGGGAAGACGTGGCTTTCGACGAGCCCGGACCCCGTAAAGGACCAAACCGACTTTTTGGCGCAGATCGACTATCTGCAAGTCAGCAAGGCCATGTTCCCGATTGGTGACCTGTATAAACATCAGGTCCGGGAAATCGCTGAACGTGAAAAACTGGTGACTGCCCACCGCAAAGACAGCCAGGGCATCTGTTTCTTGGGCAAGATCAACTACAACGATTATGTGCGCCGGTTCTTGGGTGAAAAGGAAGGCTACGTCATCAATATAGACACCAAGAAGGT
Organism: Candidatus Physcocola equi; assembly: GCA_018064855.1. GTDB lineage: Bacteria > Bacteroidota > Bacteroidia > Bacteroidales > Paludibacteraceae > Physcocola > Physcocola equi. The sequence continues at coordinate 88,156 of JAGHUM010000043.1, read as the reverse complement.
GATGGGCAAACATAAAGGCTACTGGTTTTTCACCATTGGTCAGCGTCATGGACTTGGTTACGGCGGCGGACCATGGTATGTGGTGAAGAAAGATGTGAAATACAACATCGTATATATTTCCAACCAACTGGAGTTGAGCCAGCATGAAAGTGCATCTTTCCTGCTTCAGCAAGTGCATTTTATCACCGACAATCCTTGGAAAGATTTGAAAGAAGGCGAATCTACACGCATTTGTTTCAAAATCAGACATTCTCCAGAGTTTTTGCAGGGAACGATACAAAAAGAGGGGGAATATTATCGCATCAATGCCGATAAGCCTATCCAAGGCATAGCTCCAGGTCAGTTTGGCGTTCTCTACGACGCAGAGCATCATTTGTGCTATGGCAGTGGGGAAATTACTATTTAGATTTTTAATCAATAACATAATAAGCAATGAAGGTTGCCATCATTAAATACAACGCCGGAAATATCCGCTCGGTTGACAACGCCATGAAACGTATTGGCGCGGAAGCGGAAATAACCGGAGACCCTGAAATCATCAAGTCTGCCGACAAGGTGATTTTCCCAGGTGTGGGGGAGGCGGAAACCACCATGAAGTATCTTCGCGAGCATAAACTCGATGAACTGATTGTCGATTTGAAACAACCAGTATTGGGCATCTGCATCGGCATGCAGTTGATGTGCAAGAGCAGCACCGAAGCAGACAATGGCAAGGTCGATTGCCTTGGCATATTTGAGGAGACAGTGCAGAAGTTCATTCCAAATGAGCAAATCAGCAAAGTGCCCCACATGGGTTGGAATACAATCGCACCTCAGTCGGGGTGCCCTCTTTTCAAAGGACTTCCTGACGATCCGTATTTTTACTATGTGCATAGTTATTATGCGTCGGTTGGTAAAAACACGATTGCTACAACCAACTATATCAACGACTACAGCGCCGCTTTGCACCGCGATAACTTTTATGCTGTGCAGTTTCACCCGGAAAAAAGCGGAGCGCTTGGTGAAATCCTCTTAAAAAACTTTTTGGAACTCTAATCTTTGTGTTGAGTTTTTTTGATTTTAGGTGACATCTATTTAAGATTATGTTAGCAAAACGAATCATACCTTGTCTCGATATTAAGAACGGACAAACCGTTAAGGGCGTCAATTTCCTCAACATCCAAAATGTGGGAGACCCGGTGGAATTGGGAGCGGAATACAGCCGTCAAGGGGCTGATGAACTGGTGTTTCTCGACATCACTGCCAGCCATGAGGGACGCAAAACCTTCTCCGAACTGGTAACGCGCATCGCTCGCCATATCAGTATTCCTTTCACTGTTGGCGGGGGAATCCACGAACTGAAAGACGTGGATACATTGCTTTGCGCCGGGGCTGACAAGGTGAGCATCAACTCTGCCGCCATCAAGAATCCCGATTTGATCAGCGAAGTGGCAAAGCAGTTTGGCAGTCAGGTTTGCACGGTCGCTATTGATGCCAAGTGTGGCGAAGATGGTGTGTGGACCTGCTATTTGAACGGAGGCCGTGTGCCAACTGACCGCACTCTTTTTGAGTGGGCGAAGGAAGCGCAGGAACGTGGCGCCGGTGAGATTTTGTTTACCAGCATGGACCACGACGGCGTGAAACAGGGGTTTGCCAACGAAGCCCTTGCGCGTTTGAGTGAAAGTCTTTCCATCCCGGTAATCGCATCCGGAGGTGCGGGGAAAATGGAACATTTCAAAGATGTGTTTATCGCAGGCAAGGCAGACGCGGCTCTCGCTGCCAGCATCTTCCATTTTCATGAAATCGCCATCCCGGATTTGAAAAATTATCTGGCAAAGGAAAACATTCCGATGAGAATCGTGTGAACTGCATTATGTTGAAATTTTTAGCAACTACCATAAAGTGGACCTTAAAGGCATTGGGACTGCTGCTGCTCATCTTAGTGGTGAGCATTGCAGCATTCTCTGTTTATTGCGGTTCCATTTCCATTGACAATCCTGCCGACACCTCTGTAAACTGCACACAGAAAGTTTGCGAGGGTGTTTTGCCAACAGGAGAGAAAGTCCGCAGGATGGGCGACAACTGGCTGACAAAGAACAAGTATGGATTGTGGGAAATGAGAGTGAACGGCTCGGCAAAGGAGCGTGGCTATGCTTTCGGTCAACTCTGCGACAGTCTGCTGTATCATCAGGAAAAGGTTTTCATGAATCAAATTGATGAATTGGTGCCTAACCGTGATTATCAGAAATTCCTGAAATACATGATCCGTTTCTTCAACAAAGATCTGCCGGATTTCGTGTGGGAGGAAAACCAAGAGGAAATATTTGCCATGTCGAAAGCCTGCTCTCCTGAGTTCGACTATGTCGGCTCACCCTATGAGCGGCAACTCAATTTCCATGCGGCACACGACCTTGGCCATGCCATGCAGGATTATATGCTCGTCGGTTGCACTTCGTTTGCCACTTGGGGTGGTGAAAGTGAAAACAATGAACTGATTGTCGGAAGAAACTTCGACTTTTATGTGGGCGACGCTTTTGCGGAAAACAAAATGGTGGCGTTCTTCAATCCAGACAGTGGCGTTCCGTTTGCTATGGTCACATGGCCGGGAATGACGGGCGTTTGCTCTGGTATGAACATGGCTGGCGTGACGGTGACTATCAATGCAGCGAAATCAAGCATGCCAACTTCTGCGGCTTGCCCCATCTCGCTTTTAGCCCGACACATTTTGCAATATGCGCACAACATAGATGAAGCTCGTGCTTTGGCAAAGGCAAAGACCTTTGTGTCGGAATCGATTTTGATTGGCTCCGCTGCCGATGGCTGTGCTGAGATAATAGAGAAAGGTGTGGATACGACGGGTTACTATAGCGTGGATAAAAAACAAGGTTGGATAGTTTGTGCCAATCATTATCAAAGTGAAGTCTTCAAGGAAGATGAAGGCAATAAGGAAAACATTGCCAACAGCGACAGCCCGTTCCGGCAGAAACGTGCGCAGGAGTTGATTCACAGGTATGCTCCGCTGAATCCGCAGAAAGCGGCGCAAATTTTGCGCGACAAATGTGGCTTGGGCGACTCAGTAATCGGTCTGGGCAATGAAAAGGCGCTAAACCAGTTGTTGGGACATCATTCTGTTGTTTTCGCTCCCGAAAGGAGAATGATGTGGGTGAGCACAGCACCTTGGCAGGAAGGCGCATTTGTGGCTTATGATTTGACAAAGGTTTTCACGAACGATTCCACATCCGCTTCTTTGCCTGTCTTAGTGGACTCTCTGACTATTGCCGCTGATTCCGTTTTTATTAAAAGCATTGAATTTCAGAACTATCTTCAGTTCCGTGAAAGAAAGAAAACACTGCTGAAAACGGATTGCACTGATGCGGAAATCGCTGATTTCGTGGCTCTAAATCCTCGCTATTATCTTGCCTATGACCTGGCGGGCGACGCTTATATGCAAAAACGTGATACGGTTGCAGCCAAGGCTTTTTGGAAAAAAGCGTTACAATTTGATATACCAAAAAAAGCGGAAGAAGAACGAATAAACTGGAAACTCAGTCACTATTAACGTCTTTTTTCGTAACTTTATCGCAATAATATACTGATTGCTATGTTTGAAAAACATCCGGAAATACAGTTCTTGAGTCGTGAGGAAATCGCTCAGGAACAAAACAAGCGTTTGCAACAGACCATTGCTTATGTGGCTGCCAATTCTCCTTACTACAAACGCATCTTTGCTGAAAACAATATTGATCCATCTTCGATTAAGACGGTTGCCGATTTGCAGCGCATTCCTGTTACCACGAAGCAAGATCTTCAACTCCATAATAAGGATTTCTTCTGCGTTCCAATGGAGCAGATTACCGATATTGTCACTACTAGCGGCACGATGGGAGATCCCGTGATTATCGGATTGACAAAAAATGACCTCGACCGTTTGGCTTACAACGAGGAACTGACTTTCCGCGCCGCAAAACTGACTACCAGCGACATCATTCAGGAAATGACCACCATCGACCGACGTTTTATGGCTGGTTTGGCTTATTTCCTCGGCGCTGTGGAATTGGGTGCTGGTGTTGTGCGTGTGGGCAATGGTATCCCGGAATTGCAGTGGGATACCATCAACCGCGTGAAACCAACGGTGGCTATGGTGGTGCCGTCTTTCCTGATGAAATTGATCGACTATGCGGAAGCACATGGCATCGATTATCATAACTGCTCGTTGAAAAAAGCGGTTTGTATTGGTGAGTCGTTGCGCAATCCGGATTTTTCATACACAGTGCTGAGCCAACGCATTCACGATCGATGGCCTGAACTCCAACTTTTCACTACTTACGCCTCAACCGAAATGCAGACAGGTTTCTCTGAATGTGAATGTGGTTGTGGCGGACATCATCAGCCAGAGTTGATCGTGGTGGAGTTTTTGGATGAAAACAATCAGCCTGTTGCCGATGATCAACCTGGTGAGGTGACCATCACATCGTTGGGTATCGAGGGCGTGCCTTTGGTGCGTTTCAAAACGGGTGATGTTTGTTACCATCATATTGAACCTTGCAAATGTGGCAGAAATACCATGCGCTTGAGTTCGGTGCTTGGCAGAAAGGGACAAATGATCAAACTCAAGGGTACGACGATCTTCCCTTCTTCCATTTCCGATGTGCTCGATGGCATGAACGGCTTGGCTGGTTATGTGATCGAGGTCAGCACCAACGATTTGGGTACCGATGAGGTGACGGTCAGAGTAGGTACGGACAATGCAACTGAGGCGTTTGAAAAAGCGTTGAAAGACCAGTTCCGTGCCAAAATGCGTGTGGCTCCAAAAATCGTGTTTGAAACTCCAGATGCGATCCGTTCGATTCAGTTCCCACAAATGAGCCGCAAACCAATCAAGTTTATCGACTTAAGAAAGAAAACCATTTAACAGCACTTGCAATGTCTTGTGCAGCCCTTTAAACATTTCCAAATATGAACCCAAGACCCCTTATCCTAATCTCAAATGATGACGGCTATCTGGCCGAGGGCCTTCGCTTGTTGGTGGAGACGGTCTCCCCTCTCGCCGACGTGATTGTGCTTGCTCCGGATGTGCAGCAGAGTGGCAAGTCAAGTTCTATCTCTACTGCCGATGCACGTCTGATTTTGAAAAAACGATATGAAAGGCCGGGCGTGCAGATCTATTCCGTGAATGGTACACCGGTGGATTGCGTCAAGTTGGCGTTTTATACTGTTTGCAAAGACCGTAAACCAGACTTGGTTTTGTCGGGGATAAACAAGGGTTCCAACAGCGCGGTCAACATTGTGTATTCGGGTACGATGGGCGCTGCGCGTGAAGGGTGTGTCAATGGCATTCCTTCGGTGGGTATCTCGCAATGCTTCGCACCCGATACCGAGATTGATTATGCTCCGGGTTTGCCGTTGGTTGCCGGTTTGGTGAAGCAACTGCTGAACAAGGAATTGGTTTTGCCTGAATTTGTGTATCTGAATGTGAATTTCCCTCCAGGGCGTTTGGATGGACCGATTCGCTGGGCAGAGGAGGCGCATTGTAAGTGGATAAATGAGTTCCGCCAGGTGGGTGTGGACGAAAATGGTGATCAGGTGTTTGCTTTGGAAGGCGATTTCATCTGCCTGAATCCGCAGTCACCGGGAACAGACGAATATGAAATGGCGCAGCATCATGGTGTGTGTGTGCCGGTGAGATTGCTCACAACTGATTTCGATTTTTTGAAAACAAAAAAACAAACATTATAATATAAACGTATGGCTTTTGAAGATTTTTCCGACGAGAAAAAAGAGCACTATTACGATGGAGAACCACATTCTTTCAATAATATGTGGTTGGGTGCAGTCATCTTTTTCATTTTGCCGTTGGCAACGTTGATAGGTATTCTTTTGGTATCTAAGTTGTTTATTTTTACCACTGTAGAAAGGCTGTTTACCTTCTTGTGGCGATGCAATCATCCGTCTTATACTTTTACTTTCGTAATGAGTGTGATGCCCAATCTCATTGCATTCTTTTGGGTGTATAAGAGTGAACGCTGGAAACTTGGAAAGGGCCTGACGATTGCCACGCTGGTATATTTCTGTCTTTTCTTTGTGAGACAGTTGGGGTAAACCTATTTTTTTGAAGCAGCCCACATAAATCTATACTGCTTCATGGGCAGTAAAAGAATTTTTTAAACACACGCACGATGAAGTATTTCATTATAGCAGGTGAGGCCAGCGGAGATTTACATGCTGGCAACTTGGTGAAAGCATTAAAGCAGGAAGATGATCAGGCCCAGTTCCGTGGCTTGGGTGGAGACCTTATGCAGGAGCAGGGGGTGGAATTGGTGCAGCACTACCGGGATATGGCCTACATGGGTTTCATTGATGTGGCGCTCCATTTGAGAACCATTCTGCGCATCAAGAGGAGAGCGCAGGAGGAAATCCTTGCATTTGCCCCAGATGTGGTGATTCTTGTCGATTATCCAAGTTTTAATCTGCGTGTGGCGGAATTTGTGAAAAAGGAAATGCCCGGCACGAAGGTTTATTACTATATCGCTCCGAAGGTATGGGCGTGGAAATCTTGGCGTGTGAAGAGTCTGCGTAAATATGTCGATCGGGTGTTCAGTATATTGCCATTCGAGATCGAGTGGTTTGGTCAGCGTGGTTGCGAGGTGAGTTACATTGGCAATCCGTGTGTGGATGCTGTTGAAAGCAGGGCGCACAAAGGGGAGGATTTTGCCACGTTCTCTGAGCGGGTTGGCTTGGATTCTGCCAAGCCTGTGTTGGCGTTGTTGCCTGGAAGCAGGGTGGGTGAGTTGAAGAGCAATCTGCCCACTATGCTGGAGGCTGCGAGTAAGTTTACCGAATATCAGATGGTCGTTGCGGCTGCTCCATCCATTGAAGATGCGCTCTACGATGAGTTGTGCAAAGGCTATGAAGTGAAACGTGTGTTGGGAGAGACTTACCAGTTGTTGCAACAAGCGCGTGCGGCGGTGGTGACATCGGGAACAGCCACGTTGGAGACGGCTTTGATGCGTACTCCGCAGGTGGTGGTATATTATGTTGGTGGCGGCAAAGTGGTTCATTGGTTGCTCACCAGATTGATTAAAGTGAAAGATGTGTCGTTGGTGAATCTCATCGCCCGGAAGAAGGTGGTGAAGGAACTGCTCTGCCATTTCATGACGGCAGAGAATGTGGAGGCGGAGTTGCACAACATCTTGCCCGATACGCCCATCCGTCAGCAGATGTTAGCCGATTACGATGCTTTGATTGAACTGCTTGGACATGAGCCTGTCAGCCAGCGGGCTGCAAAGGAAATGGTGATGAGGCTTAGAGAGAAACCTGAGTCACTACTTTAATGAGGAAATAAGGACAAGCTCCGAATGGGGAATAACCCGTCATCACCCAAAGGTCGGTTTGACCTTGGGAACATTGAGGGCTTTGAGAACCTTGAACGCTACAGCATGATGGAGAAACTCCTTGAGGTGCAGGCGTTGGAGGATGCCAAGGCTATGGACGGAATTGATTTAGAAGATATACCTGATGCTCCCAACTCGTCTGATGATGAAGAGGATGAGGGCCCGGAGAGAAGGGATAATGATATATAATTAGCATATGTTAAGAACTTATAAGATAACATTGTAGTTGGTAATGTGTAATATATAAAACTGATAATATGAGCTTGATTAAGATATTGGATGCGATCAAGATGGATCATTTTGGAGCAAGAGTGAAAGATGCAAGTGATAAGTTAGTTTACTTACATAAACAACAGGGATCTTTAGATGGAGCTTGTGCTGTATATTCAACTATTATGGATTTGTTAATTTTGGGGTATCTAAAAGATGAAGATTTACAAATATATAATCCTATAGATAGTCGAACATCAAAGGGAAAATTCTTACAAAGTTTATTTGAAGATAGAGGTTTGGTGCGTGAAGGATTTAGTTATACAGTTCTTACAAAATTGCTGAAAGATCACTGCCCAGAACTTGACGTACGTCACAGATATCCAAGTAATAACAGTCATCCTCATTATATTTCTCAAATGATTGATGACAAATTGCCTGTTATTATTAGTGTTACTTATTCTGACAACAATATAACCAATGGTCATGCGTTGGTTTGTATAGGGTATGAATGTGATACGGAAGATAGAATCTCGAAGTTACTATGTTTGGATCCTGGTTATGAAGTATCAAAAGTTTCAGCATGGAATTGTTTTATTGAAATCCCAAAGTCAGGCTACAAATGCTACTTATGTGGAATAGGCGGTGGTTACGAGTGTGAGTTGGGCGATTTGATAGTTGTGCAAAAGAAATGAAGTGATTTTAATTTGATGGATTTGGTTTGCAATACTTTACACAAAGATTAGTTGTTATCACAATGTGTAGAGTTGTTTACTTGCAAGTTTATTGACACAGATGAGTTTCGATTTTTATGTTTTGACTATCATAATCTCATTAATATCCGTCAAATAGTTTGGTGTGCGGAAATCGCATTTGGTTTTCCAGGGTTCCTGTTTCTGGCCTTCCACGACCAACTGAATGGTCTTGACTCCGAATTTCTGGTTGATGGCATCAATGGCTTTCATAAGGGCGGCACGGTCCTTCCTATTCTCGATGGGATCGAAAAGGTTGAGCTGGATAGGGCTCTCTTCGTAGATGTCGCTGACCAAAACACCGCTCCGCTTATACATGATGCCGGGCCTGTAGATGGATTCCAACGCCTGGATCGCTGCCTTTGTTATTTCCAAAGTGTCAGCCGTTGGGGTTAGGAACGTGCAGGTTGCGGAATTGCCGTATTGGGGCAAGTCCTCACGGAAGGTGTTTGAACCGATAAATACAGTCACACTCTTGGCAACAGACCTTTGCCCACGCAGTTTGTTGGCACAACTGCTGGCGAATGTGGCTACTGAAGACTTTAGTGAGTCCAAATCCGTGATCATCTGCCCGAAGCTCCTGCTCGTGCAGATGTTTTTGTTTCGTTTGACCTCGCTTGTGTCTATACATGGCGTGCCGTTGAGTTCATACCAGGTCTGGACGCCAGGTTTCGTGAAATGTGAGCGAACCCACGATTCGCTCTTGTCTGCGAATTCAAGTGGGGTAGTGATGCCGTAATAGTTCAGTTTGACCAGCGTCTGTCTTCCTATCCCCCATACGTCTGCCAAGTCGAACAAGGCAAGAGCCTTACGCCTTTTCTCCTCATTGTCTATCATACAGACACTGCGGTAGCCTTTGTATTGTTTGGCGAATTTTGAGCCTATCTTGGCAAGCGTTTTTGTGGGTGCGACACCTACAGATACGGGGATGTCGGTGTATAGCTTGATTCTTTCGGCTATTTCCCGCATCATTTCCTCCTGGTTCTTGCAACCAGTTATGTTTGCGAACCCTTCGTCTATCGAATAGACTTCAAGCAGGGGCACACTGTTTCGGATGATGTTCATCACCCTCTTGCTCATGGCGGCATAGAGCATCATGTTCGTTGAGAAGAGCTTTACGTTATTGCGCTCGATGATGTCCCTTACCTTGAAGACGGGATCGCCACGATGCAAACCTACAGCCTTGGCTTCGGGAGTCAAGGCGACGATGTTTCCGTCGTTGGAAGACAAGACACAGACGGGCTTGCCTTCCAGTCCTGGATGGAAGACCTTTTCAACGGACGCAAAGAAACTGTTGCAGTCCACTAGTGCGTACATAGAACTAACTATAAGGTTATAAATCAAATATAAAGAGTTCGTTACTATGTTCAAACGACTCAAAAAGAGTTATTGTTTCGTCTAAATATTTAGAAAGAGCTCCTCCACCTTTTACAACGAAATAGCCATTTGTCAATACAATTCTCGTATCATAAATTGTTGTGAGGCCTCTTTTCAAAATAAATCTACTATCACAAGTACCCAATTCTCCCCCTGTACCAGTGAACTTAAACACATGCTTTAATGTCTCTAATTTTGTTGGGTCATTTGTTTTCCAGCATTGCGAATTTCGTAACTCATCAGGAACTTCATTCAAATCTGATTGACTAATAAACAAATAAGCCGTACAACCTTGCATATCAACATCTTGCAATGGAGAATATATTGTGGTAGTATCAAAGATGTCAAAGTCGTTTTTTAGTGGCTGTGATGGAAATGACAAAAGCACAACCCTGTAAGAAAACAGGCATATCATTGCAATTATTCCAAGGAAAACACAGAATGTCTTTTTCATAGCTTAAGTTATTCTCTCGGTTTGTGAATGATGTAGGTCACTGTTCCCCAAACGTTGAACGTGTCACTTTCGGTAACCTTGATTTCTGGAAATTTCGGATTGGCGGGAACCAGCCACCCGCAACCGTCACGCTTTATAAAACGCTTGATGGTATATTCGCCGTTCAGTTCGCAGACGGCAACCTCGCTTTCGGAAGGGTTGCGTTTGCTTTTGTCCACGATAAGGATGTCGCCCGAATGGATGTCAGCCTCTATCATCGACTCGCCCTCCACACGGATAAGGTAACAGCTTTCTGGATGGGGACAGAGCAGTCTTAGAATGTTGATGTCCTGAGACTTCTCATCATTATCCAACGGAACTGGAAAACCTGCCACGACGTTGATGTCGAAGAAAGGAAGGGTTAGGTCTGCCGTTTCCGTAGCGGGAACCACAGTGTCGTTCTTAAAGATCTCCTGCAACCTTGAAGTGACAATACATTCCTTGATAAAGTCTGATTTGTTGGCTTGGTGGTCAATCAGGTTGGCGATGTCCATAGGCGCCCTGAAGGTGAAGGTCTTTGTCTCAATATCTGTTTTAGGCCTTCCTGCTCCTTCCCTTTTGCCACCGTAGTTATTTTCTAAATTTCCCATAACATCAAAATTTGTGGCAAAGATAAAAAAAAGAACTTGATTTTTGTATTACTAAAATCAAGTTCTTTTGTAGAATTACAATTATTCAATCTTGTTTATGTTGATGTCATAGAAACCTATTTGTACATTAGTAGAAAAGATAAATGGTAGATTTTTAAATAACTACATTCTTCTCACCCATGTAGAACAATTCAGAATACCGCCTTCTAAAGCTACATCGTTGTAGTCAATTGTTTCAATTGCCTTATTTGGGAATGTCTCTTTAAGAATATTATAAACTTGGGTATCTTCAGGTCTATTGTAAACTGGCATAACGATTAAATTTTTAAGTTCAAGATAATTGACATATATACCAGCAGTGCTGCCAGGATGTTTGGGGTCTTTGATATCTGTTATGAAAGGGATGTCAATATATTCAAGACCATATTGCTCGATAACTTTTTTCATTCCATTTTGCCAATATTTATAGTTAGCAAACAATAAACAGATAAAATGAATAGATGAGATTAAACGAAATGGTGCATTGAGCACCAGTTTTTTTGATAAACTGTTACGCCCTGACTTGTGAAAGCCGGGGCGTTTATATTTTGTTGGTATTTTGTAGAGGGATACGGAATGCGGTAAACTTCTGGCTTGTAGGGTACGGAGGCTCTTGTTTGAAGTCAAAAGAGAGATAATTGTTTCTGCTACATAAACAATTAGGTTTCTAAGTGTTTTAAGCCGGAAAATGCAGAAAAATAACGGGATTGGAGCATTTTTGGGTCGAAAAAATTTGTGATATAGGATTTTTTTTATTGTTTTGGATTGTATTGCCATCAAAAAGTACAAGGATTATCAAATTGCTTTGTGATGGAATTAAATAACAAAAACTCAAAGTAAAATGAGGAAAAATAAATTCAATTAAACATGTAATAAAATTCCATTCGAACAATTAAGATTTACATAGCAACTTTTGTTTATCTTTTATAATACGATTATACCCGCTCGAGAGTGAACGTATAAAATTTCCATTTTTGTACATTTTCATAAGATGTTCTATATAAGATAAATTTCGATCAGCGGCGTTGGCTATCGATAATATAGATTGCAAAATAAAGAATGTAGCTATTTGTAGAAATAATAACCATTGTCTTTTGTTATTCTATTTCTGTTGTAAATTCGCACTCAGAAATAAAAAAACAAAAAAATATGGAATACATTGCAGAAAATGCTACCATGGGAATAGGTAGCGACAGCGCTTGGTTGGTATTGGCACTCTTGATTGGTGTCGTGTTTTTCACTTTTGGTGTGAAGATGATACATCGTTTATGGATGTTGAATAAGCACTATCATTTTATAACTTTTGCTAACGACGAGGATAACAGCTTTGACGACGATGACGACGATGAAGACTAACGACGTCCACGAGCGTCTTAAGAGTATCTGTCTGTTTCTATCAGACTACTCCACGAATATGCTTTCAGCTGGAGCTACAACTTCAAGGATAGAACGTTGTGTGGGAAGAATGGCAAGAGTGTATGATGTTGAAGTGGATATTTCCATTCTTCCTACACGTGTTCTTGTCAATGTATGGAATAAACAGCGAGAACACAGCTATAACCAGGTGGGAAGAGCCCATACGGGAGGTATCAATCTTAATACTATAGCTAAGCTCACTCAACTGAGTCACCGCATTGAAGAACAGAAAACTACCCAAGAGGATGGTGAGGTGTACTCTTGTATGCCAATAAAAGAAGCAAATAAGCAAATGTCGGACATTATCGATGAGCCACGTATCAATCACTATGAGGTGATGGTGCTCACTTCGCTTGCAAACATGTCGTTTTGCAAACTGTTTGGTGGCGACTGGACGGCTATGGGAATAGTTTTTGTGGCGACTGCAGTAGGCTTCTACTACAAAAGTCTTATGCTACGCTGGCACATGGATGCCCGTATTGTGACAACCATAGCAGGACTTATCTCAGCTATCCTTGGAACGTCAGGATTCATCTTCGGCATCAGTGACACACCTGAGACAGCCGTCGCCACCAGTGTCCTATGGCTTGTACCAGGAATACGTTTCATCAACGCCATAAGTGACATGCTCGCTGGCCACCACCTTGTGGCGCAGAGCCGATTGGCAGAGGCTATCATAACAACAATCAGTCTCAGCATCGGATTGTGTCTGGCTTTATTGATTACGAACATAGAATGGAGATAATATGGAGTTGGACATATATACAGACGCATTCTTTGCGTGTATCGCTGCAATTGGTTTTGGTAGTATAAACAACCCAACACGAAAGATGTTGCCATGGAGTGGCGTCATTGCTGCTGTTGGACATGCGACACGTTTTTTCCTGATGAACAGTGCTTTGCATGTACACATTATTCTTGCTACTCTGGTGGCATCGTTAATCATCGGTGCTCTTTCGCTTTATATCTCCTACAAGAAGCATTGCCCTAGCGAAATGTTCTCGTTTCCTGCATTACTTCCGATGATTCCAGGTATGTATGCTTATGGTACTGTACAGGCGATGATAAGTTATCTGAGGTGTCACAACGAAGGCGTTGACCCTATGCACTACATTGATATTTTTATTTATAACGGGTTGATGATGATGCTAATAATCCTTATGATGGTCATCGGCATCATGCTTCCTAAAAGCTTTTTTACGAAATAGACAATGGAACTACGACAATGGAAATATTTTCTGAAAGTTGCAGAATTACGCAATTTCTCGGAAGCTTCACGACAACTGAACATCACACAGAGCACACTCTCTCAGCAGATTAAGAAACTAGAGGAAGAGATGAATGTGACACTTCTTCTCAGAGACTCGCACCATGTGATGCTGACAGATATCGGTGAGGCGATCCTTCCTTCTGTGGAGAAAACCATCCGAGATGCCAACGCTTGCGCTGACATTATTCGTGATGTGCAAAACTTAAATACTGGCACGCTGAATATTGGTGCCACACAGAGTTTTTCTCTCTTATTGAGAGAAACCATCATGGAGTTTTGCAAGCAGTACCCAGGAGTAAAGCTCAATGTGCATTGTCAGCCTATGGAAATGCTTATCGATATGCTTGATAAGGAGGATATTGACATTGCCTTATGTTACCGTTCCACTACTCCGCTATATGATACCATAGAGTCTCACATCCTTTTCGATAATAAGCTCAGTGTTGTCGTCTCTGATACGCATCCACTTGCCACACGAAAATCCATCCGAATAGAGGAACTTGAACGTCATTTCTTGGCTCTCCCTGCTATTGGCACTCAGGCACGCAGCACGTTCGACAACATGATAAAGGATAGCGACTTGAAATTCAACATAGGTATGGAGGTGAGTGCCATCCACATGCTCCTCGATATCGTACGTGGCACCCGCTATGTGACTCTTCTTTCTTCTGCCACCATATCTCAGTACAGCGGATTGAAATCTATCCCTATAGAGAATGAGGGATGCGGCATGGAGGGCTCATATAATATCAGGAAAGGTACATATATGAAGAAGGCCACCAAGCAATTCTTGAAACTTTTGTGCGAAAAAAACTCCTACAATATGGCGTTCATGTATGCTATAGACTGATGTCCATACGACGTCGCAAATATTCAGAAGAGATAAAAGAGGGTGTATCAAAGAGACTGGCTAACCCAAAAAGTATAACATTCCTTTTCTACGTGTCATTGATTGCAGTTATTAGTTGGTTCAGAAAAGTAACAATCGTTCTCCCCATTCTTTGAATTGCTTGTTCTCTTCTTCAAATCTTTTAGTGATCGTTCTTCTAGCTCTGGAGATTCTGTCTTTCAATTCGCTCTCTTCTTTATTTGCGAAAATGTAGTCGAAAAATGACCATTCGTTTAAAAGGTTAGTATATTCGTCCCATATCTTGCAATATTCATCATAGTTTTGAATATCAATAGATTCTTCCGCTTTCTGCAAAACAAAGAACCTGTTTTCGAGTTGCTTAAATTTACTTTTTCTCATTATGTTATTTGCTTTTATAATCAAGGTAGATGAACCTTCTGAGTAAATAAGTAATAATACTAGCCGAATAACCCAACCAGTCCAAGTCATTTTGACTCAGTTTTTCCATTTTGTAATTTGTCTTATATTTAGCATCGTAAATGGTAATACTTTGCAGGTTATCATCCGTTTTGTCTGTTATATGGTACTTCAGTCGGTGATTATGGGATTCGAGGCTATTGGGAAAGTTTGTTTCCCCACATACAGAATTTTTTGTACAAAATGAAAGATATGTGGCATCTGTTTGACAGACATCTGCAATAACGATTTCTTGGTTGGTCTGTTCATTTTTAATGTGAATACTTTTAGTTGATATGTCGGCACAGAGCTTCAATGAGAGTTTTGATTGTCCTATTTCTCTGATATATGTGTTTATTGGGAAGCCGTTTGCTTTAGCAAGATCTTCGAAATCCTTGAAGGTAATTTTATCCATATGTTTTTGATTTAATCTATTATCATCACCCCAACCCATATTTCAGGGCTTTGATGGAGTTGTGTTTTTTAGTTCAGTCTTGAGTTTTGTTCCGTTGTATGTATTTGATTGGAATTCATTATAGACTATAAAAAATTCAAGCGCAATTTGCATTCTGTTCAGCCTGGTACAACCTCGACAAGGCAATGTCGTAGGCTGCTTTCAGTTGCTTGTTCTTCTCGCGTAAAGCCTTGTTCTCGGTTTGGATCTGTTGGTAGAGGTCTTCTTTCTTTATCTCCTTGCGGAAGTCCTTGTTCTCGCCCTTCTGCAATTGTTGGATGAGCAGTTGCTGTTTCCTGATGGTGTCTTCTAGTTCCTCGATGTAGCTTTTGGCCATACCAAGCTGTTTCTGGCTTTCTTTCAGTAGGGTAGCGTCGTCAAGTTTGAACAAGCCGAAGCGTTCTTCAGCCCATGGAGTTGCTTTGGCGTTCACGTTGTTTCTTTTCATTTCTTTGTTTTCCATATTCGTATTCTTTTATTGGTTCACTTACTAAGAATCGACGGCTTTTCAGACGGAGTTTTTACATTCTGCTCTCTATTACGTAGATCATTAGTCAATTCATCATAATGTAGGTATATGTAGATATCTATGTAAGCATATATGCTTAGAAGAACGGCAAAAGTGATGAGAAGTCCAATCCAATGTGCAGCGAGAAATCCGTTTAGGTTGCTGTAACCGAATAGAAAACCTGTTACCATATAGTGTAGGGGTTGTTGCACGATGAAAGAGATGGCACTCGATCCAGGAATCCCAACCGTCTGAAAAATGGATCCACATATCAGAAAGAGTAATGTCCATCTTACAGCTGCGAATTCAAGAGCCAAATAACGGATAGCGGCAAAAATGCCAATGATGGCAGCCACAATACCAACGTATTGCAGATATTTTTTGATTTTTTCCATGATTTTTAAGTATTAGTTCATGTTTTAGTATTATAGCCTTTTGAAACCGGAAATTCCTATTGTATAAGGGTTTTCTTATATCCAAATATATAAGGAGAACTCAAAATATGAAAAATTGATGTGTATGTTTCTTTGATGATAGATTCAAATCGTTAGGGTATTGTAGTATATTACAAAATATAGACTAATTCTAAGAAACACTGCTGCAGGAAATGGCATGTTTTTTGCTAAAATGAAAGTGAAATTCTTTTTTCATTTTGAAACCCAACACCTTGCCCTTTGGG
The DNA here is from genome assembly GCA_018064855.1 of Candidatus Physcocola equi. Taxonomy (GTDB): domain Bacteria; phylum Bacteroidota; class Bacteroidia; order Bacteroidales; family Paludibacteraceae; genus Physcocola; species Physcocola equi. The sequence continues at coordinate 71,692 of JAGHUM010000043.1, read as the reverse complement.
GAAGACGCTGCAATAAAACTAGATGTATATGAAAAAAATGCCGTTCCTGACTATTGTGTTGCTGCTGATTTCTTGCAGAATGCTATGTTGTGCGCAGACAGATAATGCGAAAACTTTGCCTAATGATGCTATGAGAATTGGTAATGTTTACACTTACAAGGAAAACGGTTTGTATGTGCTTGCCGATTCTACGAATCGTTTGTTATCCGACGAAAAATACAGCGCAATACATCCAATCGGTGTTGGCGGTCAAGATTTGTTATTTCTCTATAATGAAGAAAGAGCCAAAAATCTTTACCTTATTGTTAAGGATTCACTAACAGGCCTGATTGACGGGAATGGCAAACAATTACTTCCTGTGAAATATTCCAGATTTAATTATGATGCTGACGACTCGATCCTGACTTTTATCGACACTGCTGGTTACCATACTTATTTCAATATGGTCAACCATCAGACCGTTAATCCCTACCATCCCTTTACCCTAAAATCGAAATACAGAAAGAAGGACAACACTTATTATATTTTTGACAACTATGATTATTGGTTGGTTGACAGTACCTATCGCCCTGTGACGAAAAGGTTTTATGAAGTTTTCCCTTTTAAAGGAGGTAAGGCTCTTCTTTCCAGTCCGGAAGAAGTGGGTTATATAGACAAGCAAGGCAATTACGTAAAACTGCTCGATAGTACGATTGTCTTCAATGAATATAATTGCTTCATTTTGGGAACTGGCTCGGAGGCCAAAAAATACGGATTTATGGATTCAACTTTGTCTGTCATCATAAAACCACAATATGACAATATTTCTATTGCTAACCAATATAACCCTTATGTTGCCAACGGTTACAGCAACAAATTGATAGCAGCAAAAGATGATAAATATGGCTTGATAGACAATCACAACAATGTCATAATTCCGTTTGTTTACGATTTTCTGGAAAGCGTTGGATTTTCCGATTTGCTGATTGCTAAAAAAGGAAAATACAAGGGATTTATCTCTACAAACAGCAAGGCCGTTAAGAATTCGTTTGTTTATGACGACATCGAACCAAAGTATCTGGCTTCCTACAATTATTCATCAGGTGGCTACTATTACCGTTTCGAACATGGCAAATATGATGTGACTGCTTGGGATGATTTTGGTAGGGCAGACAGTCTGGTTTCGTTCATTGCAACGAAAAATGGGGAGAAATATATTCTCGATTCGCGAGGAAAAGAACTGACAAAAGGTGACTATGTTGATGATAAGATAATAAAAGAAGGAGGCAAATTCGGACTGTTGTTTTCTGACGTGGTTATCGAGCCAAAATATTCAGAAATATACGCTAGTAGGCCTATCGACAAATACTATTACATAGCCAAAACGGATAGCCTGACAGGATTGTATTCCGACAAGGGAAAGTTGGTTGTTCCCGTAAAATACGAAAACGTGTATCCTGAATATTATTACGAGAACGACTCAACTGCGTATGAGTTAGTTATGGTGAAGTCATTTGATGGCACTTACAATATGCTTCGAACCAACGGAAAGCGGTTGCTCCCCAAAGGTTGTAGGTCGATATATCATCATGAGGGCAGTTGCAGCCTTTGTGTGATGGGCAAGAACGGAAAATTTGGCCTTTTCAGCATGGATGGCAAAAGAATTTTGCCTTTCGAATACGACGAACTCTCATACGAAGGCAATAAAATCTATAAGGCTAAAAAAGACGGAAAAACAATCGAAGTCAAAGTTAAATGACGGTCCTCATCTATATTCTGTCAGCATGAATGTGATTTTGACTATTTCGCCTTCTTGTCGGACTTATCGCGTTATTTGCCCAATGTCCATCCCAGCCATACCGCACCTATGCCTAATGCTAAACTGATGCCAGTATAGAGGGCAAACATTCCCCACTGTCCGTTGCTGAGAAAGGTCAGGTTTTCATTGCTGAATGTGGAGAAAGTGGTGAATCCACCGCATAGACCAACGGTCAGCATGAGTTTGACTTCGGGGCTGACAGCCCCTTTCTGCGACCATGCGCAAAACAGACCAATAAGCAGACAGCCAGCAATGTTGGCTGTGAGAGTGCCAAGTGGAAAATTCAGTCCGAAGTGAGACATTCCCTTTCCTGTGAGAAAACGGAGCGCGCCGCCTATGCCGCTCCCCAACATGACTAATAGTATTTCTTTCATCTTGGAAAAGTGAAATCAACGGCCATAGTATTTCACCAGACTCAAAATCTTCTGGTTGAGCATGGTGGCTTTGATGAGGTCTTCAAGGCAGATGTGCATACGGTAGTGCCAATAGTTGTCTGGGTTGCCCGGATCGTTGATGCGCTCGGCAAAAGTCTCATCGTTACGCAGGGCACCATCCATGGCCATCCAGTCTTGCAAAGGCAGAATCACCCACATGGCGTCGCTGCCAAGGTGATGCTCAATGATGCGCTGACACACCCAAGGCTCGCAGAAAAGCGGTGCGGGACCGTATTCGTGGAGCACGTTGTTGAAATAGCGTTGGGTGACCTCACGGTCTTCCTCCCACCATTGACGCATGGTGCTCATGTCGTGACTGCTGCTGGTGCATACACTCATGTATGGCACACGGCGCAAGTCGCCGAACTCCACGCCGAAATCTTTTGGCATACGCTGGATTTCAAGGCTGAGGATGTCCAGTTTCTCCATGACGGGGTGCACGCAGTCTGGCACCATGCCAAGGTCTTCTCCGCATACCATCATAGCACTGCTCTTGATCAAGGCTGGCAATTTTTCCATGGCGTTTTCGCCCCAGAATTTATCGTTGCGGACGAAGAAGAAATCGTTGTAGAGTTTGCCGAGCATCTCTTTTTGCGCTGTCGTAAGCGCTTTGAAAGCGTAACTTTCGCCCATAGAGATGCGCGGATGGTATTTTTTACTGTCGTTCATGTCTTTAACGAAAAGCACCTGGCAGGTGAGAATTTTCAGTCCGAGACGAATATTTGCCTTTGCTTTGTCGTTGGCAGGAATGAGCGCGTTGATTTTTATTTGGTTGTCCACCTCCTTTTTAAGTTGGTAGCGGTGGTTGCCGATGGATTTCAAGTAGGTTTTCTTCACCAATTCGGTGTCGTCGCCAAAAAGTTCATCAAGATAGTCATCGTGAATGAATGGTTTGCACATGTCTTCATTGAATGGCACACCATAGGCGTCGATTTCTTTTTTCGTCATGGCGAGGGCTGGAGCAAACTGCCCGAGCAGTCCTAATTCTGCATCTGAAGGAATGCGGAAAATGCGGAAGAAACCGAGAATGTGGTCGATGCGGTAGGCATCAAAATAGTCCGACATCTTTTTGAGTCGGTTGCACCACCAACTGTAGCCATCTTTCTTCATCTCGTTCCAGTTGTAGATAGGGAATCCCCAGTTCTGTCCGAATTTAGAGAAGAAATCTGGTGGTGCGCCAGCCTGGCCGTTGCAGTCAAAGAGGCGGGTGTTCATCCACACCTCTACACTGTGTCGGTTTACGCCGATTGGAATGTCGCCTTTCATGGCAATGCCCTGCTGGTGCGCGTAAGCGACTGCGTCTTTCAACTGCTTGTCGAGGTGGTATTGCACATAGAAATGAATGGCAACGTCGTTGTAATTCTTGTGAGAAGGTTTGCAGTATGCTGCCACTTTATCTTCGTTGTAAACAGCATCTTCGCCCCATTCTTCGTAGTTGGCTGTCTTGTGCAGGTCGCGCAGAAAACTGAATACAGCATATGCGCAGAGCCAGTGCTTGTTTTTATTGTAGAAATCGAGAAACTCCGCACTTTTCAGGGTGGCAGCCCCGTCGCGTTTGAAAAACAAACGGATAAACTCCCATTTTTGTTCGTTGACCTGCTCATAGTCCACATCATTGGCGGCATTTAGTTTGTCGCGCATTTGACGGAATTTGTCCGCATTTGGTATCTCGCCGAGGTCATCGAGGTGCAGATACATCGGATGAAGAGCGAATACCGATATGGAACTGTAAGGGTAAGAGTCTTTTTTTGTATGGAGAATGGTGGTGTCGTTGATAGGAAGCATCTGGATGATGCGTTGTCCTGTCAGTTTTGCCCAGTCTGCCATTAGTTTCAAATCCGCAAATTCGCCTACGCCGAAACTGGCATGCGAACGCAGAGAAAAGACTGGCACTGCGGTACCCGCGCCTTTGAAGTCGGCAATAGGAAAACGAGGACGTCCATCGTTGACAACGATGAAATCGGCATCAACGGGAGGGGTGGGCAGATAGTGGTTGAAGCCATCTTCCCAGGTGCGTACCTTTGCGCTTCCTTTGTCGCTGATGACATATTTGTATTCCAACGGGAAAAACAGTTTGTTGGCATCCATCACAGCGCAAAATTCAGGGTAGTTGCTGCAATTCATCAGCACAGCGTTCTCCTCGTTCCAGTTTCCAAGCGCATCGGTGTTGCCAATGAGTTTCACATCTTGGCCGGTTGGCAGGTTGGGCCATGTGATGTTGAACGAAACAGGAATGGAGCGGCCTTTGATTTCGATCTGCTTTTCATCGTGGCACATGATGCTCTTGGTGAAGGCGGAAGAAAGCAAAGGGGTGGGAACAGAATAACCATCTTGAAAGACATCGTAGATAACGACATGCTCATAACTGGTCGGAATGCAGAATTCGCGGAATAGATGTTTTTCTGCGCGAACCTGATTCTGCTGGTTGATAAGATGATAAGAATAGTGGAAATGAGAGTTGCTGGTCTTTACGGTGACAATCCATCCATGCTCCGTATATTCCATCGGTAGCGCTTTCCCTTTCTGACTTAATTCTTTGATGTCTCCTTCAATGAAAAGATTTTCTCCGAAAAAAGAGTTGTATCGGAGGATAAAGGTTATTGTTAACATAGTCCTGCCTGTTAATTACTTGCAAATTGGGGCAAATTTACGAAAAAGCGGTAAAGAAAAAAAGGAAGACCGAAGACAAAAGAAGTGACATGGGAAAAGATTGCTATTTTTTAAGAGAAAGGTATAGTATATAGTGGTCTCCTTTATCAGATGGATAACCAGAAAATAACTAACTTTGTACGAAATGATTTGCATCATGCAGCAAATCTCCCCCAACCGGTATGGCAAACGAACATAATACTATTCCAGACATAGACAACGTGAGGAACCTCCCGGCATTAGAAATTGCCGATGAGGTGAACAGGATTCTTGTTGAACACGACAAGTTGATTATTACTGCACCACCAGGTGCGGGCAAATCCACTTTGCTGCCTCTGACGATGCTTGATGCCCTTTCAGATGGGGGTAAAATCTTGATGCTGGAACCTCGTCGTTTGGCTGCCAAACAGGTTGCGGAGCGCATGGCCGAATTGTTGCAAGAGAAGGTCGGCGAAACGGTGGGGTACCGCGTTCGATTTGAAAAGAGAATATCTGCCAAGACGCGTATCGAAGTGCTGACTGAGGGCATTCTTTCGCGTATGCTGGTAAACGACCCAATGCTGGAAGGCGTCTCGCTGGTGATTTTTGACGAGTTTCACGAACGTAGTTTGGCCTCCGATGTGGCTCTTGCTCTGACCAGAGAGGCGCAGCAGGTCGTTCGTCCGGATTTGCGTGTCGTATTGATGTCGGCAACCATTGATGCGTCGGCTATCGGTGCGGCTTTACAAGCCCCTGTGGTGGAGAGCAAAGGACGTATGTTCCCTGTTGAAGTGTTTCATGCCATAGAAGATGCCACTGCGATGAATGTGGCGGAAACGGTGGCTCGTGTGGTTTGTGAAGCTCATGCAAAGCACGAGGGGGACATTCTTGCATTCCTGCCCGGACAGGCTGAGATTCTCCGTTGCAAGGAATCAATAGGCTCCTCACTCGGTAATACGCACATCTATCCGCTTTTTGGACAATTGTCGCCACAAGAGCAGCGTAGGGCCATTCTTCCTTCTGACGCTGGTGAGCGAAAGGTCGTGCTTGCCACATCCATTGCGGAAACATCCCTGACAATAGAAGGTGTTAGGGTGGTGGTGGATTCGGGGCTTTGCCGCACTCTTGTTTTTGATCAGCGCAATGGTCTGAGTCACTTGGCTACGGTTCGTGTGAGTTTGGATATGGCCAATCAGCGAACTGGTCGTGCAGGACGTTTGTGTGCCGGTTCGTGTTATCGGCTCTGGACACTTGCAACGGAACATCGAATGGAGGAATGCCGAAAACCCGAGATATTGACTGCTGATTTGGGAAATGTGGCGCTTGATGTGGCAGCCTGGGGCGAAAGTGATATGTTTCGTATTCCTTGGCTGACTTTACCTCCGACGGGAAATGTGGCACAGGCTGTCAGACTTTTAAAACTTTTAGGGGCTACTGATGAACGAGGAAAGATTACCACATTAGGAAAGGCGATGGCTGAAATGCCTTGCCATCCGCGCATCTCCAAGTTACTGATTTCGGAATCGACTGCGGATAAAAAAGCGCTGGCTGCTGATATCGCCGCTCTGATTGAAGAGAAAGATCCTCTTGGCGAGAGTGAAGATGATGCGGATATCAATACGCGTATTGATATGTTGAGAGACGCCCGCCGCAATGAAAAGGAAGACAAGTGGGAACGTGTGGCTCGTGTCGCTGCCGAATACCGCCGTTTGGCTCATGTCGATGAAGATAACTGCATTCCAAATTCGCTGGATGTGGGCGCACTGGTGGCTACCGCTTATCCTGAACGGGTGGCTGTGGCGGTGAACGATTGCGGACTGTTTCGTCTGGCAAGTGGAGACACCGCTTTGGTGCAGAAAAACGATATGCTGTCTTCTTACCCGTGGCTGGCTGTGGCTGCGCTCAATGCTGCTAGTGGCAGGGTTTTCCTTGCCTCTCCCTTGGATGTGAAATCTGTTCCGCATTTGTATAATGAAAAAGACAATGTGACTTGGGACGCAAAGCAAGGAATGGTGGCGGCAAATCATGAAATACGCATAGGCAGTCTTTTGGTGGAGTCTAAACCTATAAAAAACATAGACCGAACGGAAATTGTGAAGGTGATATGCGAGGCTGCCCCCAAGAATGGACTTAGTATGTTTGATTTTTCAGAAAACGTTGGCTCTTTGCAACGACGCGTGGCTTGTGTGGCCAACTGGCACCCCGAATTGCAGTTGCCCGATTTGTCGGCAGAGTCGGTCTTGATTCGTGCTCAAGATTGGCTGCCTTTCTTCCTGGAAAGCAACGGACAGGTGATTACGTCATCTTCTGAAATGAAAAAGATTGACCTTGCAGCGGCTCTTTGGACACTCTTAACCTACGAACAGCAACAGGAAGTGGACCGATTGGCTCCAACCCACATTGTGGTGCCTACGGGTAGCCGTATCAAAGTGGATTATCGGCAGGGAGCCGAGGCTCCGGTGTTGTGTGTTCGTCTGCAGGAATGTTTTGGCCTGACTGATACCCCTTGTGTTGACGGCGGACGTCTGCCGGTGTTGATGGAACTGCTTTCCCCTGGCTTTAAACCGGTGCAACTCACAAAAGACCTCCGCAGTTTTTGGTCTGGCACGTATTTCGAGGTGCGCAAGGAACTGAAACGAAGGTATCCGAAACATTATTGGCCCGATAATCCGCTTGAAGCCGAAGCCACACGGGGCGTGAACAGACATAAATGACTTGAAATCTTCTTTTTTCGTTCCTTGTTCCCGAACGGACACCATTCTATAAACAAAAAATTGTATCTTTGCAAGATAAATATTTAAGCAGATTTACAACTATGCAAGAAAGACGCAAGCAGGCTTGGGGATCCCGTGTGGGACTTATCCTTGCCATGGCCGGAAGCGCTGTGGGGGTGGGAAATTTCATCCGATTCCCCGTTCAAGCTATTCAGAATGGTGGCGGCGCCTTCATCATTCCTTATCTTATTTCTTTTGTGTTGTTGGCTATTCCGCTGTCGATTATTGAATGGACCAGCGGAAAGTATGGTGGACTCAGAGGACATCATGCACCTCCTATGATCACCCAGTCGCTTCACAAAAATCCAATGTGGAAGTATGTGGGGACGATGGGTATTTTCAGCAGTTTCGTTATTTCCGCCTATTACTGTTACATCGAAAGTTGGGCGTTGAGTTATACGGTCTTTTCCTTGTTCAATATGTTTGGAGGAATGACCGCGCAGCAGGTGAGCGAGTTTTTTACAATCTATCTCGACTTGGGTAAAAGCACAGTGGGTATCCCAATGGAAAACGTACTGTCTTACCTCGTTTGTGTTGTCATTAATGGGCTCATCTTGGCAAGGGGCATCAAGAATGGCATTGAGAAAGTGGCCAAATGGATGATGCCGATGCTTTTCGGTTTGGCTGTGATATTGGCTGTTCGGGCATATACGCTCAGGGCTGGTGTCGATGGCGCCATATACGATGGTTTGCTGGGCTTCGATTTCTTGTGGTACCCTCAGTTCGATTCGTTGTCTAATCCGAAGGTGTGGTTGGCGGCTGCAGGGCAGACGTTTTTCACTTGCTCTTTGGGCATGGGCGCTTTGCAGTGTTATGCTTCTTTCCTGCGCTCAACCGATGATGTCGCTCTCAACAGCGTGACTGCTTGTTTCACCAATGAAGTGGCGGAAGTGGTGCTTGGAAGCGCCATTATCATTCCGATAGCGATTGGCTATTTCGGAATTGACCAAGTGATTGCCATGACACAGACTGGCGGATTTGGCTTGGGATTCTGTTCGCTGCCTTATTTGTTCTCTCAATGGGGTGTGGTTCTTTCCATTGTTGCGGGAACAGCCTTTTTCGGTTTGCTGTTTTTCGCCAGCATCACCTCCATTTTGTCCATTTCCACGCCAACCATTGAATTTTTGGTGGACGGCTTCTCTTTCTCGCGCAAGCGTGCTTCCATCATTTTCGGAGTGATGCTCTCGGTGGTGGGGTTGCCAACCGTCATCTGGTTTGCAGAAGGTGTGTTTGATGAATATGACTACTGGGGTGGAACCATCTCTCTCTTCGTTTATGGCATGATAGAGTGCATTCTCTTCGCTTGGGTGATGGGTGTGGATAAAGGCTGGGAGATGATCAACAGCCACGCCAGCATCCAGTTGCCTAAGGTTTTGAAATATGTGATGAAATATGTGACGCCAACCATGCTGATCATCATTTTTGTGAGTGCGTGCATCAAGCCTAAAAACGACGATTGGAGCCTTGTCAGCTGGAAAGGATGGGAACTCGACAACAGCAGCGTGATTGCTGAACTGCAGCACAAATCCATCGGCCCGAACAACACATGGACTTCCAATCATTTCCTCTGTGAAAATGAAGGTGAGGTGACGGCTGTTGATGCGCAATCCATCACAGTTGGCAATAAGACGTATGCCTTGCCAAATGATGCAAAGGTATCTGTGAGGGTGGGAGATCAACTTACTGTGGGAGATGAACTTTATAAAGGACAGGTCGTAAACAGGGTGCTCTATTCCGATGTGACCCGCTTGGGGCTTTTGCTCCTTTTTGTCTTCTTTTGTCTCTTGGTGCGTTATACTGCGCGTCATCCGAAAAACAATACAACTATATAGCAAAACAAACATAAGATATGCGAACGGAGGCTATCATAATGATGCTGCTGGTGCAGGTGCCGGTGGTGCTTTTGACAATCTGGCTTTACCGTCAGATTCTTAAAAAATAATGGCTTTTTCGTATAAGTGGGCGAAAAAAACATTACTTTTGTCAAATTGGTTACAAATCCAAAGGAAAAATATCAATAATTCAATTAAAATAATATGAAATTACTCGAAGGAAAAGTAGCTCTCGTAACAGGTGCTGCTCGTGGTATTGGCAAGGCGCTTGCCCTCAAGTTCGCTGCAGAAGGCGCGGATGTTGCATTTACTGATTTGGTGATCGATGAAAACGGCAAGGCAACAGAAGCAGAAATCGCCGCACTTGGTGTGAAGGCTAAGGGCTATGCTTCAAACGCTGCTAATTTTGAGGAAACTCATCAGATTGTAGAACAGATCAAAGCCGATTTCGGCAAGATTGATATTCTTGTAAACAATGCAGGTATCACTAAAGATGGTCTTATGCTTCGTATGACTGAGGCTCAGTGGGACGCTGTGCTGACTGTAAACCTCAAGTCTGCATTCAACTTCATCCACGCTTGCTTGCCTATCATGATGCGTCAGCGCGGTGGTAGCATCATCAACATGAGTTCTGTTGTTGGTGTTCATGGCAACGCAGGCCAGGCTAACTACGCTTCTTCAAAGGCTGGTATGATTGCTTTGGCTAAGTCTGTGGCTCAGGAAATGGGCTCTAAGGGCATCCGTGCAAACGCTATCGCTCCAGGTTTCATCATCACTGCTATGACTGACCAACTCAGCGATGAAGTGAAGGCTGAATGGTGCAAGAAGATTCCGCTCCGTCGTGGCGGCACTCCTGAAGACATCGCTAACGTGGCTACTTTCTTGGCTTCTGATATGTCTTCTTATGTATCAGGACAGGTGTTCCAGGTTGACGGTGGTATGAACATGTAATTTACGTTTCTGTAAATCGTTTAATTATATTAAATAAATATTTACCATGATTGATATTATCGTAGATTTGCTCCTCGGAGCATTGGCAGGTTTTGTTGGATCAAAACTTTTCTCTGGATCAGGTAAGGGTATCATCATCGACTGCGTTATCGGTGTTTTCGGTGGCATTCTCGGTGGCTGGTTGTTCGGTGGATTGCTCGGCGGCGGTATGATCGCAGGCTTTATCACTGCAGTAATCGGTGCAGTCCTTCTTTTGTGGATCATTTCTTTGATCACAAAGAAATAAACAAGTATTAGTTGATTTTACAGCCGCTTCCGGTATTCGGAGGCGGCTTTTTTTGTAATTTTGCAGCCGTAAAAGTGAAACAAAGATGGCAGAAGACACTAACAACAAAACAACAGACGTGGAGGATTGTGACAATTCCCGCAAGATCTCATTCTCGTATGTAATGGCATGGTTGAAGCAGTGGTTGAAGAGAGCAAAGACCTATGCGCTCTTCATCTCGATGGCGGTTGGTTTTATCTTTTCTCCCTGGTTTACCGACGTGAGTTGGTTCATAGGCTTGTTTGTCGATAACCCGCAACCGTTCGACTTGACCGTTTTGCCGAAATACTTCCTTTTCTGCATGTTGTTTATCACCTACTGCAAGGTGAGTCCCAGCCAGATGCGCTACAACCCGATGTTTCTTTGGCTTGTGGTGGCCCAGTGGGTTGGGTGCTGGTTGCTGTGGGCGTTGCTGATGCCTTTTAATGCGGCTGTGGCAAATGGTGCTTTCGTGTGTGTGATGATTTGCACCGCAACGTCGGCGCCTGTCATTACCGGAATGCTTGGGGGCAGTGTCCCGATGCTTGCAACGTTCAGCATAGCCGGCAATTTGGCGATTGCGTTGATAGCACCTTTGTTTCTCTCTCTGATGGGTGTGGGTGCCGAAGCAGGGGAGGAAGCGGGATTCTGGCAATGCTTTGTGACGATTTGTAAAAAAGTAATACCGCTTGCGTTGGGACCTTTCGCAGTGGCGCTTATTGTGAAACGGGTGAAACCAAACATCCATTTGTTTTTCCAAACCCACCAGGCTATTTCATTCTGGCTGTGGTGCTTGTCGCTCGTGTTGTTGATGGCTCGCACTATGGGCAATCTGTTGGCTATCTCCAGCAACGAGTACGTGCTTGCCGCCATGGTGGCTTTAGGTGCTTTGGTGGCTTGCTGCCTGCAATTTTATGTGGGCAGAAAGATCGGGCGCAAATTCAATGACCCTGTGGTTGGCGGACAGGCGCTGGGACAAAAAAACACGATATTGGCGATATGGATCGCACAAACTTTTTTCGATCCGCAATTCGACATCGTCTCCATCGCTCCGGCTTCTTATGTGCTTTGGCAGAATCTGATAAACAGCTGGCAGATATGGCGTTTCAACAAAAAATCGTAAAAAACGAAAGATTAAAGCCAAATAAAAAGCGTAATTTGCGATAAATAATTATCTTTGCATAAGATTTGTGCGTATAATTGGGTAATTAGAAACACATTGATTTGAAATTAGAAATTTTTAATATAAAAAAACAGTTAAAAATGGCAGTTAATTACAAAGATCTTGGTTTGGTAAATACCAAGGAAATGTTCGCTAAGGCTCTCAACGGCGGCTACGCTGTGCCTGCGTTCAACTTCAACAACCTCGAACAGCTCCAGGCTATCGTAACTGCAGCTGCAACCGAAAAGTCTCCAGTTATCCTCCAGGTTTCAAAGGGTGCTCGTAACTATGCTAACGGCACAATCTTGCGTTACCTCGGTATGGCTGCTGTAGAATATGCAAAGGAACTCGGTTGGGAAAACCCACAGATCGTTCTTCACCTCGACCACGGAGATTCTTTCGAACTCTGCAAGGATTGTATCGATAACGGTTTCTCTTCAGTTATGATCGACGGTTCACACCTCCCATACGAAGAAAACGTTGCTCTTACCAAGAAGGTTTGTGACTACGCTCACCAGTTCGGTGTAACTGTAGAAGGCGAACTTGGCGTGTTGGCTGGTGTTGAAGACGAAGTTTCTGCAGACCACCACACCTACACTAACCCAGAAGAAGTGGTTGACTTCGCTACTCGTACAGGTTGCGATTCACTCGCTATCTCTATCGGTACTTCTCACGGTGCTTACAAGTTCACTCCAGAACAGTGCACTCGCAACGCTGAAGGCAAGCTCGTTCCACCTCCATTGGCATTCGACGTTCTCGACGGCGTTATGGAAAAGTTCAAAGCTCAGGGTGGTTTCCCTATCGTTCTTCACGGTTCTTCTTCAGTTCCTGAAGAATATGTTGAAATGTGCAACCAGTATGGTGGTAACTTGCCTAACGCAATCGGTATCCCTGAAGAACAGCTCCGCAAGGCTTCTTTGAGCGCTGTTTGTAAGATCAACATCGACTCTGACTCACGTCTTGCTTTCACTGGTGCAGTTCGTAAGCACTTCGCTGAACATCCAGATCACTTCGACCCACGTCAGTACTGTGGCGATGCTCGTAAGGAAATGGTTAAGATGTACACTCACAAGATCGTTAACGTTCTTGGCAGCAAGGGTAAAGCTTAATTTTTGCGAAGCAATAAATAATGAAGGGTGCTCATTCGGGCACCCTTCTTTTTTTGTGATTGTTGTGACTTTCGCAAAATTTAAGGTATTTTTGCAGTTGTATTTCGAACCGTCAACTGACGGTGTCGATTTTTCTTCACCTATATTGAGTATAAATTCCCATATTAACATACAGAGATAAATAATGAAAGAACATCCTTCACAGCGCGAGTTGCTTTCGTCTCGTCTTGGCTTCATCCTGGTTGCCGCTGGTTGTGCTATTGGCATTGGAAACGTGTGGAAGTTTCCTTACATTACGGGTATGAGCGGCGGAGGCATATTCGTGCTTATTTATTTTGTGTTCCTGTTGCTGCTGGGTATTCCTGTGCTTTGTATGGAACTGGGTGTGGGGCGTGCTTCACGCTTGTCGCCCATCAAGGCGTTTAAAGCGCTGGAACCTAAAGGCTCTAAATGGCACATACAGGGTTGGGTGTCTCTGGTCGGCAGTTGTATGCTGATGATGTTTTATACAACCGTGGCAGGCTGGATGCTGCACTACATTTTTTCCACAGCCAAGGGAACGTTTACAGGCGATATGCCACAAGGCTTTGTGGCGGGTCAGTTCGATGCTTTGCTAAGCGATCCTGTTACTATGGCCATTTGGATGGTGATTGTGGTGCTGATTGGTAGTGTGACGGTAGGCTGTGGACTGATAAAAGGTGTTGAACGCGTTTCTAAGGTGCTGATGCTTATATTGCTTGGCCTCATGGTCGTGTTGGCAATTAACAGCATAATGCTGGAGGGTGGAATGGCTGGCCTGGAGTTTTACCTTGTTCCAAATTTCGACCGAATGAAGGAGATTGGTATTGCCAACGTTATATACAATGCCATGTCTCATGCTTTCTTCACTTTGAGTGTCGGCATAGGTTCGATGGCCATTTTTGGTAGTTATATGTCTAAAAAGAACACCATTTTGCGTGAGGGCATGATGATTGCTGTGCTCGACACTGGTGTCGCTTTGGTTGCCGGCCTTATCATTTTCCCTGCTTGCTTTGCCTATAATGTTGAGCCAAGCGCTGGCCCTGGCTTGTTGTTCGTGACGTTGCCCGAGGTGTTTAACCGTATGCCTTTTGGCCAATGCTGGGGGGCGATGTTCTTTATTTTCATGTCGTTTGCTTCGTTGTCAACAGTGTTTGCTGTCTTCGAGAATGTCATCACTTGTTGCTCGGAACAGTTCGGATGGACACGAAAACAGTCGTCGTTCTACAATTTCTTCATCATTTCGATATTGTCGGTACCTTGTGTGCTTGGTTTCAGCACATGGTCGTGGGATTGGTTGGGTGCTTTTGGCGGCACCATTCTCGACCTTGAAGATTTTATTGTTTCTTACTGCCTTTTGCCTTTGGGCGGCATGGTGTTCTGTTTGTTCTGCACAAGCAGGTATGGATGGGGCTTGAAGGGTTTCTACGATGAAGCCAATACCGGTGAGGGAGCGCGCTTCCAGCGTTGGATGGGTGCCTATCTCACTTATGTCTTGCCATTTATTGTGCTGGCGGTCTTTGTTCTTGGAATCTGTGACAAGTTTGACTTGTTTTAGCGATAACAATACCTTACTATAAAAAACCATCCAATTCGATTTTTCTTCGGATTGGATGGTTTTGTATATGGTGACCTCTCACCTGTATATGTTTGAATGTCGTTATGGATTGAATTTAACAGGTAACAAGAAACTAGTACGGATTTTTTTGTCATTGGTCCTTGCTGGTTCCCAATTTGGCATATTTTTTACCAAACGGATGGCTTCATCATTATTTGAAGTGCTTTTGTTCCGCCAGGAAACTGGGCTTTCTGTTCAGCCATTGTGTAAATTCGGTCTTGTTCCTCTTGTGGTGTGTCTTACTCATCAACTATCTTCTCTGGAATTGCATCAACAATAGGAGTCTCCTCTTCTTCACACGCTACTACTTCAGCAGTAAGATACTCTACACCTTCTTCAATTTCAGTAGTGATTGTTTCATCCGTCTCATCATTTGAAGAACCTGTCAGTTTGCTGATGCCGAGTATCGCAACTATAGATATGGCTGCAATGGCTATGATGGTTTTGACTGAAATTTTGTTTTGCTTTGTTTCGCCAGGTAATTCTGCAGTCGTATTGAAGGTCTCAAAATCCGATTCGTTAACCGAACAGTTGACATCATTGTTTCGTACTTCTATATCCTTGTTGGAGTTGTTGTTTGAAAAAGGAAAAGGTTGATTGGTATTTTTTAGCGAGTGTTTTTTCTTTGCCATATTTTTTTGATTTCTTATAGTTTTATCTACGTTGCTGATCTGTCAGATATTCTGAATGTGTGAGATGATGTGTTTTTATAACATTGAAAAACGCCTTTCAAAGAATTGGAAGGCGTTTTTTTTGAGAATTGTTGTGTTGTTCTTTTTTTTATAGTTCAAGATCGCCGTTGTGTACTTCATGCCAAGGCAACCCTTGCTTGTTGAGTTGCTCCATGAATGGATCTGGATCAAACTCTTCCACATTCCATACACCTGGTTTCTTCCAAAGACCTTTGGCAAACATGAGTGCGCCGATCATGGCTGGTACGCCAGTGGTGTAGCTTACCCCCTGCATGCCGGTTTCCTTGTAGGCTTCTTGGTGGCTGCAGTTGTTGTAAACGTAGTATGTTTTTTCTTTGCCGTCTTTGATGCCACGGATACGACAGCCAATGCTGGTCTCTCCTTCATAGTTTTCGCCAAGATCTTGCGGGTTTGGCAAAACGGCTTTGAGGAACTGCAATGGAACGATTTTCACACCATTGTATTCAACCTCATCGATTCGTGCCATGCCGATGTCTTGAATCACGCGAAGGTGGGTAAGATATTCCTGTCCGAAGGTCATCCAGAAACGTGCGCGCTTGATGCTTGGGAAGTTTTTTACCAAACTTTCAAGTTCCTCGTGGTACATCAAATAACTGTCGCGAGGGCCGATGTTAGGGTAGGTGAGGTCTTTGTGGATTTCCAAGGCACCTGTCTGCACCCATTTGCCATCTTGCCAATAGCGCCCTTTTTGGGTGATTTCGCGGATGTTGATTTCCGGGTTGAAGTTGGTGGCAAATGCTTTGTGGTGATTGCCGGCGTTGCAATCGACGATGTCGAGATATTGAATTTCGTCGAAGTGGTGCTTGGCCGCATAGGCGGTATATACACCGCTGACACCTGGGTCGAAACCGCAACCGAGAATGGCGGTAAGGCCTGCTTTTTCAAACTTCTCTTTGTATGCCCATTGCCAGCTGTATTCAAAGTGAGCCTCGTCTTTTGGCTCGTAGTTGGCAGTGTCGAGATAGTTCACGCCACATTCCAGACAAGCGTCCATAATGGTAAGGTCTTGATATGGAAGCGCCAGGTTCATCACCAATTCTGGTTTGTGCTTCTTCAGCAAGGTTACCAACTGCGCAACGCTGTCGGCGTCCACCTGGTCGGTTTCCACCTTGACGTTCTCGCGCTTCAGGATGTCGGCGGCAAGCTTGTCACACTTTGATTTAGTGCGGCTTGCAATCACAATGTCGGTAAAAACGTCGTGGTTCTGTGCCACTTTGTGGGCAGCTACGGTGGCTACACCGCCAGCCCCGATAATGAGAACTTTCATTTCTTTACAATACTTGTTTTAAGTGTTTATACAAATATAATAAATTTTCGCTTTATCGATATCGCTTTTGATATAAACTTATTCAAAAACCATTCCAAAATGTTGTTTTGGCTCTCGAATTTGAATATTTATTCTCAAAATTCTCGAAAAACCTAATATTTATGCACTGTCTAAGCGCCTCAATATGCAGGCTTTTTTTGCTCCATATAAAGATAAGATGCATAAAATGACTAATTTTGGCTAAATTTTTGGTAAATTTGTGGAAATTTATACCATCATGAACATAAAAAATTGGTTCATTAACGCATATACGATAAGTCTTGTTGCCGCGGCCGGCATCGTTCTGCTTTTAATTCTTGGTGTCAAGTCTTGGCTTAACGACTATACCTTGCATGGACAGGAGTTTGATTTGCCAAGTTATCGAGGCCTGAAGGTGGAAGAAGCGCAAGCGGATTTGAAAAGCAAAGGTCTTGTTGGAGTGGTGTTTGATTCCATTTACACTTCTGCTGTTGATCCGGGTTGCATCATCGAGACTTCTCCTGTAAGTGGATGCAAAGTGAAGCCTGGTCGTACAATCTATTTCCATGTTCGTCCGCGCAATCCGCGTATGGTCTCTTTGCCAGACTACAACAGTGTCCAACTCCGTCAGTACATCAATAGCCTTGAGGGTAAAGGGTTAAAACTGAAAGATATTAAGTTTGTCACTTACGAGCATAAAGATTTGGTGCTGGGTGTCGAACTCGATGGCAAGCCCGTTGTGAAAAACCAGAAAATCAAGGAAGGCAGTGCTGTCGTGCTGAAAGTGGGACGTGGCAAGGAAATGGAGGATGTTGAAATGCCGGTGCTAGTGGGTATGAATTTTGAGCAAGCGAAATATAAGATATTCGATGTTCAGCGCACCTATACGGTGACTTATGAAGGTGGAAAACACGATCCTTCTGTCGCTGACCGTGATTACATCGTTTACGCCCAGTCGCCAGAGGCTCATGTTAAACTCAATGGTGAGTTTAGAATCAATATTTCCGTAAAGAAACGTAAATAATTCGTGCCATGTTGCAAGACGAAGAAATGGACGAATTGGGTTTCTCCACAGCTCCTGCGTTTGGACGCGAGGAGGCTGAGTTGGGAAGCGACGGACAAATGCATGAGCATTTCCGTACGGTGGTGGACAAAGGACACAGCATGGTGCGCATCGATAAATATCTGGTCAATTGTATGAGCCAGATTTCGCGCAACAGAATCCAACTGGCTGCCGATGCCGGCAGTATTTTGGTGAATGGCAAGGCGGTAAAATCTAATTACAAAGTTAAGCCGTTCGACGAGATTTCCATCGTTTTGGCCTACCCGCCAACGGAGTTCCACATCGAACCGCAGGATATTCCGCTGAATATCGTTTACGAAGATGACGACTTAATGGTGGTCAACAAAAATCCAGGTATGGTGGTACATCCCGGTTTTGGCAACTGGGAAGGCACTTTGCTGAATGCCATAGCCTGGCATTTGAAAGATGATCCCAAGTTTGACATCAACGATCCTCGACTCGGACTGGTTCATCGTATCGACAAAGATACCAGCGGATTGTTGGTCGTGGCAAAGAATGAGCACGCAAAGTCTCATCTTGGCAAACAGTTTTTCAATAAAACGACATCCCGCCTCTACAATGCGCTCGTCTGGGGCGTGATTAGTGAGGATGGTGGTACTGTTGATGGAGATATTGGCCGTGACCCTCGCGATAGAATGCTCTTTGCGGTGTTCCCCAATGGTGAAAACCCAAATGCCAAACATGCGGTGACGCATTACCGTGTAATGGAGCGCTTTGCCCATGTCACGCTCGTGGAGTGTAAACTGGAGACTGGTCGCACGCACCAGATTAGAGTTCATATGAAGCATATTGGACACACATTGTTCAACGATGAACGCTATGGAGGCAATATCGTATTGAGAGGCGAACGTACCGCTAAATACAAACAATTCATCACGAATTGTCTGGAAATATGCCCTCGTCAGGCGCTTCATGCCAAAACACTCGGTTTTGAGCATCCGCGCACTGGTGAATATATGAATTTCAACAGCGAATTGCCTGCCGATATGCAGGCGCTGATAGACAAGTGGCGTGTTTATACTGCAAGTAAAGAAACAAATAATTCTTAAAATAACTCGAATAAACTTAAAATATGAATATTCTGCATAGATTAAAAGATTTCATTGTAGATCATTATTTGGTCTGCGCTTACTCTGCTATTGCATTGTTGTATGTTCTTTTCGTTTTGTTTCAAAACGACTTGCCTTTTTTAATTGAAATGCTGGCTTGTTTGCTGGTCGTAATGCTGTTTGCTGTTCTCGGCGGTTTGGCATACATTGTGATTCGTGCGAAAATCGCAGATAAGTGCATCGACTACAAGTCGCTCAAAGGTGTCGGCATCCTTGCTGCTGTTTTGATTGTTCTTTACCCGCTTTTGTCTTACGGATTGAAGATTCCAGACATCAACAAGGTTTATATGATGGCTCCGTTGGCTAGTTGGCCAGCCTTTTTGGCTGTTGTTGTCTTGAATATCCACACCAAATGGTGCAATCACAAGGAAAAGAAACGCCAGATGAAACAAGAGAAACTTCAGCAGTCGCAAAACTGATTGAATGGTCCTTTCAAATTAAAGACAAAAAAATCCCGCTTCTGACATTCAGAAGCGGGATTTTTTTGTCTTGCTATTTGTTAGTTAGTCTTTTTTCTTGAGTGGGTAAACCTTATTGGCGTTTTTGCCCATAATCAGTTCTTCACTGTAGTTTCCAAATCCTTGTTGAAGTTGTTTGAATCGCCATTCGTAGCACATTTCAACTCCGTTTTCCTCACGAACGCCGATGAGGGTGCAGTAGCGGAAGATTTCAGCACCATTGTTCCACGATTCACGTCCCCAGTCGTTGCCAGTCAGATATAGTTCGGTAAAACCTTCAAATTTCTGTCCAACCCATTCTTCGCTGTCCATGTAGTTGCGTACCATTCTGATGCAGCGATTGCGCAATTCGTCATCATAATTCATTTCACCAAATGGTGGCTGCTCTTGTGGTTCTGCTTTTGCAGGAACTTCGTTTTTCACAATGTCCGTTACTACTTCTACTGCGACTGAATCAAAAACAGCTTTTGCTTCTTCTTTTGCCTCTTCCTTGATTGAATCAACTTTCTTGCGAGAAAACAAACCTGCATTTGCGCTTTCTGCTACAAACATGGCAGTGCAGAATAATGCTGCGTATTTTAGTTTCATGTTGGTTAATTATTGATATTATGAATGATTATGAATTATTTGTTTAGCAATAATCTGATTCCAAGACCGAAGTCGCTTGTCACCATTGGATATGAGGTTGAAGCCTTTGGTGTTGAAGCGGTGCGGTCGTAGTAGAATCGGAAGTTAAGTCTCGAGCTTACTACATAATCGGCAACAAACTTGATGATGAATGAATTGATGCCGCTGGTGCGTTCTGATAGTTCGGTGTCGATCTTGCGGACGAATGCGTCGGTCATCTTATAAGATACGTCCAGACGGAGATTCAAGTCGTTTTTGATCATCTTTTGCTTCTGATTGGCGAGGTGAACAATAGCGCCAAAGTCGTCGATGCGGTATCCTGTTCCAAATACGAGTTCGTCGCTGTACGATTCCACAACCTGAATGGCTGGAACATCGAGTCCGCAGTTTCGGCTCTTTTTCCATTCAGCCTTCAATGTGAGGCTGTTGTTGAGCGTGGCGTCTGCTCCGATGAGAGGCGAGAACGACTCGTTGATTGTCACATTATCTACAGCGTAAGATGCGGCGTAATAATAGTTGCTTGTGGTCAGTCCGTTGTAGTCTGTCTCTTCTCCGGTGCTTACAATACCAAAGTCGCTGTTATAACCGTTAAAGCCTGTCCATTCTGTATATGAGTTGTAGGCGTTGATGGTCTGTGTGCACTTGTAAGAGTGATTCAAGTTGAAGCTCTTAAGTTTTCCTTGCATATAACTCCAGCGGCTGAGCAAGTCAACCGTAAGACGCCAGTTTGGCAAGAACTGAGTCATCTGTGGTATGATGTCGTCGAGCGGATCTTTGCGCATGCTGCGTCCGGTGTAGGCCGAGACGAATGCAGGAACAAGCACGTCTGAAGAATAGAGTGGTACGCGGTTTGGCTCAAAGTCGCCTGTGCCGCTGTTATATTCTTTGCGCATTGCATTCACTATGTTGTTGCGCGATGTTTCTGTATTCTTCAAGAAATTGCTGAACAATTTCGAGTTGTAAGATTTGCCCGAGAATGCTGTTCCAAAACCAATAGTGGTCTTTGATGCCGATCCCGAAAATGAATGGCGAAGGTCGTTGATGACATAGAACTGGTCGGCTCTTGTCTTCATCCACGCACCGTTCAAGTCGAGTTTTAAGCCTGGGAATGGAACGATGCTTGCTTTGACCTGCAAGTCTTGCTCTTTTGTGATGACGGCTGGATTGATGATGACGTTGTTGTCTTCCACATTATCTTTGTCGAAGAGCCAGCCCTTTTTAATGGCTTTGTTGAAGAAATTCTTTGCTTTGTAGAAGCCAAATGTGTAATCGTAGCCAGGGGCAGATCCGTCTTGACCTAAGAAACCGCTTTCCGGACGATATCCGGTAAGGGTGAGTCCATCAACTTCGCGGTATGATGCCGATACGTTTCTCACGCTCATCAATACGCGTGCTGTCACATCCAAGACATCGTTGAGCGGTGTGCGCTCTTTGATGATGCCTTCAATGCGAAGCGACAGTCCGCTCACGTCTTCAGTGCCGATGAGGTTGATGGTGTTTTCATCGATCACTTTATGCTTGATGATGTATTCTTTACCGTCTTTGTCGGTCAGCGCCACTTTCAGCTTGTTGGTTCCCAGTCGGTGGCTTATTCGGGTGTTGTTGCCTTTGCGCAAACGGATGTTTTTGCGTTCGTAAACCTTTGGCTGTGGCTTTTCTTTTGCCTTCTTTTCCTTGGTGTCTTTCTTTGCCTCGTTTTCTTTTCCGTCTTTAGGCTTTTCGTCTCTGCTCTTCTTGGCTCCTTGAGGAATGTTGCGTTGTTTTACAAACTTCTTGTTGATTCCTTTCAAGTAGCTTGATTTGTTGTAGAGCGTCTCTAAATTGAAGCGGACATCTCCATTCCACTGGCGGCGGCTTTGGGCAATGTTGCCCACATCTGCATGGCGAGAGCCAAGTTGGCTGATGGCGCCACGGTCCCAGTTGTAGTCTGCAGTGTATTGCGCGTTAGACGAAATCCAGTCTAAGTATGGCAGTTTGTTGATAGGCACTGTCCATGAGAGCGACAAACGCTGGTTGTAGGCCAAAGGTGAGCCGAAATGGTGGATTTCGCTCCATACTTCGTCTTTCCATTTCTCGTACCAGTCGTCGCTGACTTCTTTCAGGTAAGACTTGTTTACAGGAACGTCGATATAACGGAAGCTGCTGTCGGTGCGCACTTTAATGACTTCGTTGATTTCGGCGTTCATGTTGGTGTTGAAGTTCAGCTTCAGAGATCGGCTGAGGTTCCATTTGATATCACTTGTTCTGTTCCAGGTGAAGTCTTTGTCCCATGAAAGGTAATCGAAGTCTTGTGAGCGCTCATATCCGGTAGTCAGTTCACGCAGTTGCACCTCGTTGTAGTAGCGGCGCATGGTGGTGCTGAAGGCCAAAGAGTTTGGCAAATAGTAGAAGTTAAACTCACGGATGAGTTTAAGGTTGTTCGACTTAAATGCCTTCATCTTGCGGAATGGCTCCACTGGTTTAGGACTCAATGTGTAGTTGTAGTGCAGCGAGCCCATATAGTTGCGGGTGACGTCGTATTCCACTTCCGGTGATTTCTCTGTTGTCTCATCATACGACAAGCTCATCGAGAAGTTGGCAGGGTCATAAGGCATTGGCTTTTCGCTGGTGATGCCCACGCGCACATTGTTCAGCGTATAGCTGTGGAATGTGGAAGTGGTGAGGGCGTTTTCTTTTATCTTCTTTCTTTCACTTTCGCTGCCTGCGTTGTCGAGACTTTCATCGAGTTTGATGTCGGTGTTCATCGGATCGTATTCAGGGCGTTCAATGTCTTTAGAGAACGTGTATGTAAATGGCAGGTTGACTTTCGCCTTCTCTGGGAAAAGTTTGCCCAGTTGCACGTTGGCAGCCCAGTTGTAACGGTAGTGGTCTTCCTGCAGTCTTTCGTCCACATTGTCTTCAATAGAACCGAAACCTGCTTGCTCAATTCGTCCGCCCACGCTTACCGAACCGAGGTCGGAGAATACGATGCCGAGGTTGGCGAGTCCTGCGCATCCTCCGTCTTCGTCAAAGCCTTCCATGCGGAGTTCGTTGACCCAGATGTCGGCACTGTGAGTCTCGTTGTCTTCGTTTCGGATACCGATCATCATGCTTTCAATTTCTCCAAATGAAGGCATACCCACAACGGAGATGATGTTTCTGCCATCCATTTCGGTGTATCGTTCGTTGACGTGTGCCTGGCCGGATGCTTTGAGCCTGTCGCGTTTCAATTTCAGATTGGTGAACAACTCAAATGGGAAGTTGATTTCGTTTTCAACTGGCCATACATCATCGCGTCGGGTTGCGCCTTCGGCTGTCATCACCAAAGGAACCTGATATTCGTAATAGTTTTCTGTCAGGTCGTTACCCAAACGTAAGAAGAGGTAGAGGCGGTTGTCCGAAACAGGGTCTGCGTCGAGTCGGTTTTCTGCGTGAACGAACATACGCATTCTCTTGTAACGACGGGTGTCGAGTGTGGTGTTTTTGTAAACCGCACGTGCTTGTTTAGGACCTAATTTATCTACTTCGAGGAGCATAGACTGCTCGTTCTCCTGACGTACCTGGGTCTGGCTTGGGTCGATAACACGGCTGATGCCAGGAGGAAGGGTATAGGCAACAGGAAGTTTGTCGGCGTCGTTTTCGATGTTGACAGCGGAAATGGCGATGCGTCCGTCACCTTCGTTGCTGTTCACACCATCGTTGGCAACACCTTCAAACAAGTTTTTGTTTTGTGAATAAACACGCCAGTCGGTACGGACAAGGTTCATTGCACCGAAACGGAGGAAGGTCTCATCTTCAAAACCGGTCATATACATACGGATGTATCGTATAGATTGGAATCCATTGATAGAACCTTCTTTGCGGTCGTATTCGGCAATAGGAATTTTAATCTGATACCAGCGGATGTTTTCTCTCTCACCGTTTTTCAGTTTGATGGTGGTGTTTACGCAGCTGGCAATTCGGTTTTCTTTCCAACGGGTGCTGTCGGCGAAAATGTCTTTGTCGATGTGAAGCACATATTCATAATATTGCTCTTTTTCGTTCAGCGTTTTGTCTCCATTCAAGTCTTCGGTGTCTGGCGTGTTGCTGCTGCTTGAGTAAGATGCCGATGACGAAGACGAGTTGTTTTCCATACCGTTGTAATATTTGTAACGGTCGAGGATGGAAGCGCGTCTGTCTGAATACTTGCCATCGAGGAAGTGGACAAAGTCGTCGCCTGCAGGGTCGCTGAGCGGCGACATGATTTGATCGTTGAAACGTGCTTTTGCACTGGCGTTGAGTTTGCTTTCCAAGGCTTGGAGGTAACGACCATACGCACCTGTGTATTTTTCGGCGTCGGAAGACAGACCGTTGAGACCGAGGTCTTGAGCATCCAGATTGCTCAGGTCGAATGCGTAAACAATCGCATTGGTGCGAGGCACACGTCCCCAGATGGTGCTGTCAACACGATGCTCGTCGTTCTCATTGATCGGCATACCGTTTTCGTACATGAGTTTGCCGTCGTGCAATACGTCTTCGCTGACTTCACCGAGGTTGAACACCAATCGGCCGGATGAGGTGTTGACGGTATCGTAAACGAATGGGTCCATCATCCAAAGTTCGATGTATTCCACATTGCTCTTCTTGAAGTCGGTGTTTTCCAGTTTGCGCATGATACCACCCCAGCGTTGGGTTGGGTTGTCGAGCGTTCCGTCTGGTTGCATACCACTGACATCCAAGCAGTAAGGACCGCGTTCTTTTGGATAGAACGAGAGGTTGAGGGTTGGAAGAATGGTTGATTCTCCGTAGAATGCCTCTTTGTTGTGGAAAATTTCCTGTTCGTGGATGAGACGGACAAAGTGGTTGCTCTGCTGGTCGTTGTCAGTACGCAGGTGGCGTGGTGTTTCCGATGTCGGGTTGTTGAGCACCTGGTCGATGCGGAACCAAGCGAAGTGCGAGCGGTTCAATCCATAGCCCAAATGACCTTTTGAAGTGTTGAGGTCGGCTCCCCAGAATGCGTCGGTTTCGCGGATGAGCGGTTGACCGCCTGAAGAGATTTTAGGCGTGCTGGCAAGGGTCCAGGAATATGGACTCATGATGTTGATGCTGCTCTTGGTCCCCTCGAAGTCGTCGATATACGAAACGCCCTGTCCGTTTTGATCCACACCATCGGCATGGCCAGGAATGAGTTGGGCGAATTCGCCGGAGAGGGAAATGGAAGAAGGGGCAGTCGCGTTGATGAGTGGCAACTTGTCTATCATGTCGGTCAGCCACTGGCTTGGTGTGGTGAAGGCTGCGTTCAATCCCCAAATAGTGTTGGAGATTGGGTCTTCTCCATAACCTACTTTTTGTGTCAACGGTTTCTCGTTGAGGTGCATGATGGTACCGCCGAGCGTGAAGTGGTCGTTGAATCCATATTGCAAAGTGGTTCCGAGCAACGATTTACGCTGAGTGCTGAATGCGCTTTCGTCTTCTAGCGATACCGATATCGGGGTGTTGCCGGAGGCAATGGCATCGTTTAAGATGGTCACCTCGCCGAGTTGGTAGTTGACGGTATAGTCTTCGTTTTCGGTGAGCAGACGTCCGCCTGCGGTCACACGGACAGATCCGCGTGGCACGTTGGTTGCGTTGAGACGGATTTTAGAACCGGATGCCGACTGGTACGAACCGCGGATGATGAATTTGTTCTTTTCGGTAAATTCTTTGGCATCCACCTGCAGACTGTCGTAAAGTTCGGTGAAGGCAAACTTTTCTGCCAGTGCGTTGCTGCCTCCGCTGCGTTTGATCTGCTCAATCAGGCTGCGGCCAAAAGGCTCCACAGTCGGGAATATGACACGTCCGTTGCGGGCGTCAACAGTATAGCCATCCACAAAGTCGTAGTATCCGTCCGGACTTGCTTTCCTCTTTGAGTTGAGTCGGTCGAGATCCATCAACTTGATGAGTGGTTTCTTCGCGATGGCGCCTTCTGGAAGGTATTTCATGTAGGTGGAAAGCGAGTCGTTTGAATAGTAATATTCCACCTCCAGTTTGAATTTGTTTGGAGAAACGCTGTACGCCTGCAGGTTATACACGTTTTTCATCATCAAGTCCCACAGGTCGGCCTGGCTTGGGCTGGTGTTGGTTCCTTTCAGCAATTTTGCTGCCAATGGCTTGTCGGAGATGGTGTCGCCTTGAACGGAAGTGGTGAGTTCACCCACATAGTGGGTTTTGCCATCACCTGTCGTATATTCGTAGGCTACAGCGATGACGTCGCTCGGATTGAGTGTTGAACGCAGCGAGATGTAACCCAGGTTCGGGTTGAGCACATACTCGTCGGAGCGAAGCATACGCGCGTTGTTTATCTTTTCGTAGTTTTCGCCGTTGATAAACCAGTTTTCAGGCAGGTTGTTCGGGTCTTGCTTGAAAACTTTGTAGTGGCCAGATTTGTTGGAAGGCAATTCGTTGGGCTGACTTTGAGAGTACAGCGAATCGTAGTCAATGTATCTCAAAGCCACCACGTTACGTGTGGAACGGTCGGCTTGGGTTGAGCTGTTGGTCACCCACACTTCGATGCGGTTGATGACGATGCCGGTTTTCAGCACTGGCAGATCCTTCATCCATTCATCGTAATGCTCTTTGAAGTAAGGTGAGAGGAAGAAGTGCTTGTTGGCTTCGTAGTCGGCAGCGGAGAATTCAAACTCTGTGTTCTGTCCGCCTCCTTTTGTATGTACAGTCTTTCTTTCACTCTCTTGCTGTGCGGCTATGGCGCTGACTTTCAACTTGCCATATTGCAAGTCGGTGCGGATACCGAAGAGGGAAGAGGCGCCTTGAATGAGTTGGGTGGAAAGAGGAAGCGACACATTACCTGCTTCCACTTTTTTCACGATGTTGTCTTCTTTACCCTCATAGCTGAGGTTGATCAACTGCTGGTCGGCTTCAAAAGAGGCTTCGGTGTTGTAGTTCATGGTAAACTTCACGCGGTCGCCCACTTTACCCGTAGCATTCAGTTGGATTTTTGTGTCGAAATCGAAAATGGTGGATTTACGGTTGCGCTCTGAAATGGTCGGATTTTTGCGCACGGTGTGTTTCAATCCGAATGTGAGGTCAACCGATCCCTGTGTCTTCAGTTGCACGCCGCCGGGACCAAAAATCTTGTCGCCTGTGTTACCTATGTCAACATGTAGGTTCTCAAGAGAGTAACTATTTTGTCTATCCTGATTCTCAGCATTTTTCTGATCCCAATAGTTGTTCATGCTTTCACGCAAGCTTTGTTCCTGATATTCGCTTTCGTTGAGCACAAAAGGAGTGCTGACTTCCATATCGCCCACTTTGGTGCGGTAGATATAGTAGCCGTTTTCCGGGTCGTAGTCCACTTCGTGATGAACGTTGGAAGGATCTTTCAAGTCGGCAGCCGATTTTTCCTGCAAGTCTTCGTAAGTGACAATTTCGCTCTTGCGGAGGGGATAGATGAGGTCGCCGCTGCGCACACTGTCGGTGGCGCTGCTGTCCACCTTTGTGGTGGCGATTGGCGCTGGCAGGGTGGCTTGTGCGGGTTGATCATCGCCAGGAACTGCAAAGGCGCTGGTAGCGGAGAGCGCTATCAGACCAAGCACGGCGGCTGGTGTCGTATATTTTTTCAAGTCAGTTTTCAAAATTGTAATCGCGATTTCGATTGGGATGTTAACTCCCTGATTATTTGTGTCAAAACTTAAGTTTCACTTTTTGCACCTTCTTATATAACGGAGAATATCCCTGTTTAGTATCGGTTGGGTGGGATTTTATTTGTTGAGTCTCAACGCTTCTTTTACCAATTTGTTGAGAGGAAGGTCTGGTTGAGATGCAAGCACTTTGTCCACCAAAGCGGCAGAGTCGGATGCTGTATAGCCCAGCATGGTGAGCGCCGTGATGGCTTCGCTGCGGTCTTGGCTTCTTTCCGATGCGAAATTGATGGTACCTGAGGCTGTCGCGGCAGCGCCTTCCAGCGGTTGCATCTTGTCTTTCAAGTCGATAATGAGTCGTTGCGCGGTCTTCAAGCCAATGCCTTTTACCTTTTTGATGGCGTTGACGTCTTCGTTTGTGATGACTTGCTGAAGTTCGGCAACAGAAAATGAAGATAGAATGACTGATGCTGTATTGGCTCCAATGCCCGATACGGAAATCAGTTGGCGAAACAAAACACGCTCGTTTTTATCGGCAAAGCCATAAAGCAAATGTGCGTCTTCGCGAATGATCTCTTCGATATAGAGTTTCGCATCTTCTTTGCCTTCCAATGCTGTATAACTGTTGAGCGTTATGTGAACCATGTAGCCAACTCCGCCGGTCTCGAGTACGGCTGAGGTGGGTGTTAGTTCATCGATTTTTCCAGATATAAACTCGTACATGATTTAGTCAAACTTAAGTCTTAGCCACAAAATTACGAAAAATCACTTGATTTTGCCTATATTTGCGTTGATTATTCCTCTTATAGCGTCAAGGCAATGAAAATTAAACGCAATTGGGTTGTGCCCAAAGGACAGACACCCACTGACTTCGATAAGAAAATTTTGGGTTTTCAAGATAAAGGCTTCTTGGTGCCAAAACGTAGATTGGTGCTGAATGACGAGCAGATCGACGGCATCCGAAAAAGCGGTGTCATCAATACCGGTGTGCTCGATGAAGTGGCTAAAATCATTCGTCCGGGCATCAGCACCGAGGAGATTGACAAACTGGTGTATCAATACACCGTCGATCATGGCGCCATCCCTGCCGACCTCAATTACGAGGGATACCCTAAGAGCGTCTGCACTTCTGTCAACGAAGTGGTGTGCCACGGCATCCCGAGTGAAGACGAGGTGCTGGAGGAGGGCGACATCATCAATGTGGACGTCAGCACCATCCTCAATGGATATTTCAGCGATGCTTCCCGCATGTTTATTGTGGGGGAAAAGACTGACCCTCAGCGCGAACGTTTGGTGAAAGTGGCAAAAGAATGTCTCGAACTGGGCGCGGCTGCTGTCAAACCATGGGGATTCACGCAGGATATTGCGAAAGCCATTACGAAACATGCTCATGATAACGGTTACACCGTGGTGCGTGAGTTCGCAGGGCATGGTGTCGGACTGGCATTTCACGAAGACCCGGACATCGACCATTATTACAATCCAAAAGGCGGACCTGGTATGCTTTTGGTCCCAGGCATGGTGTTCACCATTGAGCCAATGATCAACATGGGTACCCGTAAGGTGTTTATCGATGAAGACGATGACTGGACTGTGGTGACTGAAGATGAATTGCCAAGCGCACAGTGGGAGCATACTTATGTTTTGACTGAAAACGGTCTGGAAATCCTTACATATTAATAATAGTGGAGGTCATTTATGGACCTCCTTAAACATACGTCAAACAATGGGAAACGAAGAGTCGGTAAGTAAACGGGAAGAAGACTACAAATGGGAAGTGCCTGAAGGACAGGAACCCACCGAAATGGACAGAATCATTCTCCAGCATCAGAAAAACGGACGCATTGTGCCGGAAAGAAGATTGGTGCTCAATGCGGAACAAATTGAGGGGGTCCGTCGCAGTGGCGTTGTCAATACTGGCGCGCTCGATGCGGTGGAGGCTGCCATACATCCGGGCATGACTACCGATGAAATCGACCAACTGGTGTTCAACTATCTTACCGAGCACAACGCTTTCCCTGCCGATCTCAATTATAAGGGCTTCCCGAAAAGCGTATGCGTCAGCATCAACAATCAGGTCTGCCACGGTGTGCCAGATTCCATGACGGTGCTGAAAGAAGGCGACATCGTGAATGTGGATATCACCACCGTTCTCGATGGCTATTACAGCGATGCCTCGCGTATGTTTATTGTCGGAGGAAAGACCATTCCTTCGATGGAGCGCTTGGTGAAGGTGTCCAAAGAGTGCTTGCACGTCGGAATGAAGGCGGCTAAGCCTTATTGCTTTGCGGGCGACATCGGTTATGCCATTGAAAAATTCGCCATGAAAAACGGTTATTCCGTGGTGCATGAACTGGCTGGTCATGGTGTCGGACTTCGTTTCCACGATGCGCCTTGTGTGCTGCATTTCGGAAGAAAAGGGTCGGGAATGCTCATTGTGCCTGGCATGGTGTTCACCATTGAGCCGATGATCAACATGGGTAGCCGATATGTGGTGCTCGACTCCAAAACTGGCTGGACCATCTACACCAAGGACGGGAAACCAAGCGCGCAATGGGAGCATACGTTCCTCATGACGGAAGATGGTCTGGAAATTCTTTCTTACTAAAATCAACCTTAAAACGGATTTTTGCCATGAAACTTAATGCACATAGTTTTTCTGCGTGCGGTCTTTTTCCCCGCATCGCTGTTTTGGGAGCAATCGCAGTTGGTTGCTCGTTGGTTTCTGTCGTTTCAGCCCAAACGGAGACCGACCTCAATCCGATTTATAAGAATAATAAAAGTTCGTATCTCAGCCTGCTGCTCCGCGAAAGTCCGCGAAAAATCAAAGAGGTTTATGCCAATCAGGTGGATGCCAGCCAACTTAAAGGCGACACCGTGTGGGTGGCGCCAAGCACGGAAAACATATATGCGCGCCTCATCAAGTCGCTTAAATGGCCTTTGAAACCGGTGGCAGATAGTACAAATTATGCCGCCAAAGACTTACAACTCGATCCTGATGATATCCTGCCATTGGATTCTTCACTGATTTGCAACGTCAATGGCACCCGTTTCGGGTTAGTGCGTGTGGAAAGAGATTCCGTATTGCACAAAGGCTTCTTGATGTGTCAGACCGAGGTGACTCAGAAATTGTGGATAACCGTGATGATGAGCAACCCGAGTGAATGGACGGAAATAGCGAGTGGATGGCCTTATTACCACCATCCTGTTGAAAACGTCACATGGAAAGAGGTGAATGCCTTTATCACGCGTCTGAACAGAATGACCGGACGCAAGTTTCGACTGCCTACTGCCCGAGAATGGGAGTTTGCTGCGAAAGGCGGTCTCAAAAGCACAGGCTGCAAATATGCTGGCGGAAACAACGCTTTGGAGGTGGCTTGGTGCAAACCGGAATTCGTGATTGGTGCGGGCACAAAGGATGTGGCACAAAAAAAGCCCAACGAATTGGGCCTTTATGATATGAGTGGAAACGTCTGGGAATTTTGTGCCGACAATTTCGGTCGTGGTACTGCCGAATGGGTTATCATCAAAGGTGGATGCGCCAACGAAGTGGTGACCGACTGTGAGATTGAACGCAAACGCTTGATTACAACCAACGACAAACTGCCTTTCCTTGGTTTCCGTTTGGTGGAAGATTTCTAAGTCTGTTATTCCTCCACTTTCTCAATGATGTTTGTGTTGAGAATTCTGGCGGTATTGTTCTCGTCTGCAAATGTGATTTTTGTGCTGCCGTCGTTGTCGTCTAAAATGACGATTGGCTTCAGTTTTTCCGTAACCTTCACGTTCAAACGGTTGGTGTAGGTCACGTTGACAAATGTGCCGTTGTCTCTGGCTTTTTCACACTTCTCAATGTTGGTGAGTTCGCCGCAGGCTGTCATGCCAAGAGTGAGGCAGGTGAGCAGTAATAAAATAGTTTTCTTCATGGCGTATGTTTGTTTTGTTGCGTGTAAATTTACGCTTTTTTCGGGAATGAAATATGGTATGGGACAAAAATATGTCTTGAACTGAATTATGGTATGGAATGAAAAGAGAATGTTTGTTCTCTTTGTGAAATGTGAATATGGTTATTCAAACAAACACTAACAAACACTTAGTAATCGCTGATTCTTGCCCTAACTTTGCATCGCAAACAGAAAGAAATCTGTTGCTCGATTCGAAGTTAAACAATAAAAGATTTATATCATGACATTGGCGATTATTATGGGTATCTTGGTTGTATTTGGTGCAGTTTACAAGATATTTTTTGCTAAAAAGTAACTGACTACACGCACCAAGATAAATGACAAACAGACAGATTTGGCATTTATTTATTACAAGCAACGCAGCCAAACACCACATCTGGTGTTTGGCTGTGCCTTTTTTAATTCCATGGATGGAAAACGTGTCTGATTTTTTTTTTCAGTAGGCATTTGGAATATCCGATTACCGTTTTTGAAATAAACACTAACAAAAGATGCATTTATCATGCCTTTTAATTATAATTTTGCACAAAATCGGGATTTCGTCGAAAAATGTTGGCATTTTTCGAACGTGGCAGATTTAGAAAAAGACAGGAAATAATGGAACTTAAACAGTTAAGGGCTTTTGTGAAAGCAGCACAATTACAAAACTTCAGCGAGGCGGCTAAGGCATTGTGCATCAATCAAAGTTCTTTCTCTCAGAACATCAAGCAACTGGAAGAGGAACTGAATGTGACTTTGTTTCATAGAAACACACATGAGACAACCTTGACGCAGGCGGGAAAGGAATTGCTGCCATTCGCTCAGCAGGCGCTTCAAAAGGCGGACAACTGCGTCAACCGTATGAATGATTTGCTTGAAATGAGATGCGGCACTTTGAATATCGGTGTCACTCACTCGTTTAGCCTTGTCCTGACGGAAAGCTTGCAGACGTTCCTTAAGGCCTATCCGGGCATCAAAGTCAACATCTTCTATAAGACGATGAGCGAACTGATGGAGTTGTTGCTTAAAAGGGAGGTGGATTTCGTTCTGTCTTACCGTCCGGAAGACAAAGCCTATCCGCAGGTGGTGAGCCACACATTGTTTGAAGACCATTTGTCGGTCATAGTCCGCAAAGATCATCCGTTGGCAAAAAAACAGCGGGTGTCCATCAAGGAGATTTCTGAATATCCTTTGGCATTGCCAAGCATTGGACTGCATGCGCGCGATGTGCTCGACCGTATAACTGCCAATGCGCAGGTGGAACTCAATGCCAGAGTTCAGCTCGACCAGGTGGCGCCTTTGCTTGAACTGGTGCGCAAGGGTATGCTGATCACCGTTCTTTCCGGAACAACCGCGGAAAACGAACATGACCTTGTGGCGATACCGATTGACGCCGACGGTACCAGAATGGAGGGTAGTTGCCAGATGCTGAAGGAGGATTACAGAAAAGAGGCTGCAAAGGAGTTCTTTAGAATAATGACAGAAAACAACATAATGCGTAATAAAATGGCCGAATGGCTGAAATAATAAAGATATGAACTGGATTGAAACATTGGTTTTTGGCACGGGCGTCGCTCACTCCATCTTGCTGGTGGCGATGGTTATCGCTGCCGGTCTTTACCTCAACCGAATCAAAATTTGTGGCATTTCGTTGGGGGTGACTTGGATTTTGTTTGTCGGTATTTTTGCCGGACACCTTGGTTTGGTTTTGGATGATACCACAAGCCATTTCGTTAAAGAGTTTGGCCTGATTTTGTTTATCTATTCCATTGGTATTCAGGTGGGACCAGGCTTTTTTGAGTCGTTTAGAAGTGGTGGCGTCACGTTGAACATGCTTGCCGCTTTGCTGGTGATCCTTTCTTGCGTCACCTGTTATGTCATCCATGTGGTCACGGGTGAGAATATGTTTGCCATGATTGGTGTGCTCTATGGGGCGGTCACCAACACACCGGGGTTGGGTGCGGCTCAGCAGACGTTCAGCGATATGAGCAATGGTGCTTCCAATCTCGATTTCGCCCGTGGTTATGCGGTGGCATATCCGTTGGCGGTGGTGGGTATCATTGGTTCCATTGTGCTGTTCAGATATATCTTTGGCGTTAAAGTGGCGCAGGCCGATGCCAACAGCGAAAAGAATAAAAATCAGACAAATGAAAACCTTTTTGCTTTGACCTTCTTGGTTTCCAACGATGGCATCTGCGGACAGCCCATCCGCAAGTTGCATCAGATCTGTGGCGAGAAGATTGTGATTACGCGCATCATGCACGCCCACAACAACGAGATTGAATTGGTTGACGATGATACTGTAATTGGCAAGGGCGATAAGATTTTCATCGTTCTTCCTCCAGAGGAAGTCTCTACAATGGAGACGCTCATCGGTAAGGTGGTAGAGGGCATGAAGACCGAAGAGTGGGACCATATAGACCGCAACACATTGGTCTGTGAACGCTTGGTGCTCACCAACAGAGAATTAAACGGCACTTTGTTGGGCAAGTTGGCTTTGCGTAAGAAATACAATGTTCAGATTTCCCGAATCAAGCGCGCGGGTGTCGATTTGATGCCGCGTGCCGACCTTGTTTTGCAGATGGGCGACCGCCTCACTGTGGTAGGTCAGGCTCCGGACGTGAAGAAAATGCAGGAGTTGATTGGCGACCATGTGAAGAAGTTAGACGAGCCAAACCTTATGGCGATATTCATGGGTGTGGCTTTGGGTGTGCTGTTTGGTTCTATCCCTATCTTTTTGCCGGGAATGTCGGTGCCCGTCAAGTTGGGTCTGGCAGGAGGTCCGCTCATCGTTTCCATCTTAGTCTCTAAGTTTGGCACCAAATTCAAATTGGTGACCTACACCACATCATCAGCCAACCTGATGATGCGTCAAATCGGTATCACGATGTTTTTGGCATCGGTCGGCATAGGTGCTGGAAACGGTTTTATAGACACCGTATTGAACGGAGGTTACTGGTGGGTGTTGTATGGTTTCATTATCACCGTCTTGCCGATAATGATTGTTGGCGTTTTGGCGAGAAAAGTCTTCAAGATTGGTTATTTCTCCATTGCCGGCATGGTGTCGGGAGCTTTGACCGACCCTCCTGCATTGGCGTATGGAAACAGCATCTGTCCGGACGACCAAGTCAGTGTTGGTTATTCCACTGTCTATCCGTTGAGTATGTTCTTGCGTGTCATCTCTGCTCAGATTTTGGTGTTGGCAGCCTTTTAAATTGCTCATATATATTCAGGCGGCGGGGCTTCACTTGAAAAAGTGGGGCCCCGTTATTTTTTATATTTTGTGGGTAAAGAGGAATGAATCTTCCGATAGAAAAAACTTATAGGAAATGATTTTAGGTTTCATTGGAATAGATAAGTGTTTAAGATATTGACAAATAATTGATTGGGTTAACATTATCACACTTTTAAGTCGGAAAAAGTGTGATGATTTACATTTTTAAGTCGGAAAAAGTGTATATTTGTATCGTTAAATGGTGCGTTTTATGGAAAGATTAGCCTATAAAGAACTTGTGAACTGGAAAAATAGTGATACCAGAAAACCTTTGATTATGCGAGGTGCAAGACAAGTTGGGAAAACATGGATTGCTAAAGACTTCGCAAAAAATCAATTCGAGAATAATTGGGTCTATATTAATTTTGAAGAAGATGCTTTTCTTCAAAAGGTGTTTGAGAATGATTTTAATATTGACCGAATTCTACGTACTATTAGCTTGCGTAAAGACGTAGTCATAAAAGAAGATACGTTACTTATTTTTGATGAGATTCAGGCTGCGAAGCGTGGTGTGACATCTTTGAAGTATTTTTGTGAGGATGCGAGACATCTGCCTATCATAGCCGCGGGATCTCTTCTGGGCATCAGTATGCACAGTGGTGATTCATTCCCAGTTGGCAAGGTTGATTTTCTTGATTTGGAACCTTTGTCTTTTAGGGAATTCTTGATGGCAAATGGTAAGGATATGTGGCTGAAAATATTGGACGAGCATGATTGGAGTCTTCTGCCTGTAATAAAAGATCAGTTCGTAGATATGCTTAAAAGCTATTATTATGTGGGAGGTATGCCAGAGGCTGTTCAGACTTATATCAACACAATGGATATGAGTAAAGTCAGAAAAGTACAATTAAATATTCTCAATGCCTATAGTTCGGATTTTAGCAAGCATGCACCTGGGCAGGAAGTCCCAAGAATAAAAATGGTGTGGGATTCTATCGTGGGACAACTTTCCAAAGAAAATAAGCGTTTTGTCTATAATGTTTTGAAAGAGGGTGCTAGAGCAAAAGAATTTGAACTGGCTATCCAATGGCTTACTGATGCAGGATTAATCCGTAAGGTCCAACGTACAAAAAGTGGAGAATTGCCATTGGTGGCGTTTGAAGATTTTGGAACGTTTAAATTGTTCTTGTTAGACGTGGGGCTTTTGTGTGCTATGTCTCAGTTGAATAGTTCGATTTTGGTGGAAGAAGATACGCTATTTTCTACGTTTAAAGGGGCATTGACCGAACAATATGTCTGCCAACAATTGTCGGGAAATGTTGACTCTCTTTATTATTGGTCGGCAGAGAATTCTTCTGGTGAAATTGACTTTTTGGTTCAAAAAGAGGGGAAAGTCTTTCCCATTGAGGTAAAGGCGGAAGAAAATCTGAAGTCTAAAAGTTTGAAAGCCTTTGTCAACAAATACAAAGGTCTTAAAGGCGTGAGGTTGTCAATGTCTGATTATCGGGATCAAGAATGGATGGTCAATATACCACTGTATGCGATGGCGGCACAGTTTGAATGAGGGGGATTATCAAATACGTCATTCCATTGTGGCTCCCGAAAAAAAATAAAAAAATCTTACACATCACAATCATTATTCAAAATTATTATTATATTTGCTTTATCGAAGTCCACGCCGAAACTGCGAAAGCAGAGTAGGGTGGGCGGGGATATACTTCAAAAGGACGACTTTTGAAAAAGACATATAAGGCGTTTACTATACGCATTTGTTTCTCGCTCTGAAACTTGGAACACTTCAGCTCAATCAGAACAAAATGCAACGGTCAACGTCCCTTGGGTTTGCTATTTATAGTATGCCTCAGCGGGCATACGCACGGAGAGTGCGTATGCTTTGTTGGGATATTTATAAGTATCGGCGTGGGACTTGCACGTTGTTCGTTTTCGATTGATCGGGCAGTTCCAAGGCCTCAGAGCGTGAAGCGGACAATAGTCAGGCTCCACGCTTTTTTGTGTCTGGACGGAAGGTTGACAACTAAATGTGAATAGAAATTTTGGAACTTCATGTTTAGATGAGAAACAATTACAAATGGTGATTTACAAATAATCTATATTGTCGTTAAAATGAAAAATGTTTTGCACACCTTTTGTTCATCGCTTGTTGTAATGTTAAATACATTTATTGAAAAAATTTGTTATTATTTTTATTTAAATACAGATGATGCCATGAGACGAAAAGGGAAAAAAAACAAATTAAAAGTTAAACCGAATAAGGATCAAAAACAGATAAATAAGATTGAAAATCAAACATCAGGTTTATTAGAGGGGGCTTCTGTAATTGGACAGGCATCTAAAACCGCACCATTGGCTGTGATATATCGCAGTGAAATGGATTATATAAGTAGGTGTATAGGAGACTATCCAAATATTGAAACTGGAGGTCAGTTGTTTGGTTTCCTTCAAGAGGATGGTGTGGCTGTTGTTTGCTATGCAATTGGTCCTGGAAAGAGTGCAAATCATCAAGTTACGTTTTTTAATCAAGATACAGAATATCTACAGACAGTCTATAATGAAATTTCTCGAAAGTATGGACTTAGATACATTGGAGAATGGCATTCTCATCACCAATTAGGTTTAGCTAAACCAAGTGGACATGATGCTTTAACTGTCATTCATGGAATACAACGTCACAATTTCCAAAATTTTCTCTTATGTATAGGAAATTGTGATAGGAGCGCTCGTTCAACGTTAAATGCTTTTTCATTCAATATTAATAGTATCACTCAATATAAGCATGTGCCATGGAGAATTATTGAGATAGAAAGTCCATATAGAAATTTAATAGATAATAGTTTACGAGGTTTGATTTGCCATCCTAGAACAACAAAGGCAAGTTATGGACCAAACTACATCTTATCGGCAATGGGCAATGCATCAATGGTTACTCCAAATTATGATGAAGAGTATTGGTTGAATAATAAGAATAACAATCAAGTTTTAAAGAATATAATTGATTTTTTGAAAAACCAAGGAGGCGCAACTTCACAAGTTAAACCTTTTTTGGATGAAGAAAAGAAAGTTCATTTGGTTGTTATATCGGGGAATGATAACATAGAAATTTATTTTGGGAATAAGTTTCCCCTTAGTGCCCCAATCTTTAAAAAATCAAATGGTGACGTGATAGAACCTCATGTAAAATGGGAATGTGGGGACAATATTTATGAATCATTTGTAACTTATTATAAAATGTTAAATATTAATGTAATTTGATGGTATGACTCCTGAAAGATTGAATTTAGAAAAACAAGTACTGCAAAAAGAAATGCCTATGGTTCAATGTGTATTTAAGGATATGAGTACCAGTGAACCTTATGTTTTGATGCCAGTAAAAACAAATATTGGGAAAGTTTATACCATACGTATAGATTTAAAGGGATTCCCAAATCAACTTCCCCATGCGTTTGTTACAAAAATGTTACAAACAAAAAGTGGTAGATCTATGAACGATGCAAGTGCAGCGATGCATACGTTGCCTACCGAACATGGATATACACGTATATGCCATTATGGATCAAGTTCATGGACCCCTATGGTATCTCTTTTTAAAGTATATATAAAATGTGCGTTGTGGTTGAATATGTATGAACTTCATCTTAAAACGGGCAAAGACATGGATTATTATTTAAGTCATCAAAGTTAAATATTAAAATATATAGAATATGGCAAAAGGTTTAAATGAAATTGGAGAAGATGTTCGAATCCAAGGTGGACAAGGAACGGGAAGCGGAACTGGAACTATGAGTGAATTAGTTTTTAATCCGACAACTGGGGAGTTTGAGACTGTTGCACAGGGTTCGACGCAAGGTGATGGTATGATTGTAACAGATATGACGAGTGAGGGTTTTGCTTTATGATTATGAAAAAAACAATCTATATGAGCAAGGAAGAGTTGGAGTTTTTCTTCAACTCTTCTGATTTTTCCATTGTAGGGAAGGCGTATGAGTGGGAAGGTGAGAATGTTGTGCATATCCACACTGACAAAATAAAACATTCTTTTGGATCTTGTAATGATGTTTTATTCTTGAAAGAAGATAATGACGCCAATGAGGGTTTGGAGTATTTATATGTTGTGTATGTGTCTAAACAAAATGACGAAATAACAGCAAAGGTACATTCCAAATCCTTCGAAGTAGAGGTCAATTATATTCCTAAAAAGCAAGAATTGTATTCAAGAAACAAAGGAATCTTGGAGGTGAATGTTTTAGAAGAGAAACGGGTAATGATTGTTGGCCTAGGAAGTTTTGGATCCCAAATCGCCATTGAATTAGCTAAAGCAGGTGTTGGAGAGTTCTCATTGTTTGATTTTGACAGAGTTGAACTCCATAATTTAGCAAGGCATACAGCTACGGTCAAAGATTTAGGTCGTCTCAAAACAGATGTGATTGAAGAATCAATAAAAGGGAAAAATCCGTATGCCTGTGTAAAAAAATATGCCATAAATATAAATGAGCACCTTGATTTGATGGAAGATGAAGTTGCAAAGGCTGATATTGTAATATGTGCAACTGACAATAACGAAAGCCGATTCAATCTTTCATCAACTCTTGTACATCAAAAAAAGGTAGGTTTGTTCGGAAGGGCTGTTACAAGAGCTGAAGGTGGCGACGTGTTCAGATATAGACCTGGTGGCCCTTGTTATTGTTGCCTTATCGGAAATCAGTGGTTTGGATTGTCAGAAGGTGAGGTTTCCAATGTCGCAAGTGCTCGTCGTAATGGTCAAATTGCAGCATATGTATCAGAACGAGATGCAGATGCGTTTGTCCAGGTCGGTTTGTCAGCAGATATTGAACCAATCTGTAATATGATGGTAAAGTTAGCTCTCATGGAACTATCTCGTGGAGTGGAATCTGGTATTTCATGTCTTGAAAATGAACTGATTTATGATTATTACATGTGGGCAAATCGTAGGGAAAGAAGACATGCCAATTGGGCTGCTATGCCTGGTGCAGGCTCAAAACCTACTATTATGAGGTGGTATGGTGCACATATTCCAAAAAATGATAATTGTAGTTTATGTTCAGATCGTGAGGTGTTGCTTGATGAGGGTGGAACAATAAGAAGTAAGTATGGTGATATGATTAATCTAGACATGTCGGGATTGTCTGTTGAGGAATGAAAAATTAAGATATTAATTATTTTATCCGTTGAAAAATGTCAATAGATTTCACAAAGTTTACAAATAAATCGCGAAGTGCATTATTGAAAGCTGTGTCTCTAACAAAAGAATGCCAGTATGCAAGCGTAGAGCCTCAGGTGATGATGGTTGCAGTTTTTCAAGAAGGTAATGACATGGTTCCTTTTTTGTTAGATACCATGGAAGTTGATAAAAATGCTTTTTTTTCAGCTATTGGAGATTCTTTGCGTTTAATTGAACATAATCGAGTATTAGATCCTGAATTTACAGCGACACTAGAGTCAATTTTAGAAGAAGCTACTACGTTGGCTGAGAATGAAGGATTTAATGTTGTTGCTTTGGAGTTTGTCTTTTGGGCATTTTTTCGTGTCTCTAATCCCGTGAAGGATTTGATGATACAGTTTGGTGTCACTGCTCAAAAAATTGAGCATGCTATACGTTTATATCATCATGATGATGACTTGTCGTCTGAACCGTCGCGATTCGAAGAGGAAAACCTTCCAAATCTTAGAAAGTATGGAGTAAACTTAAATGTTTTAGCGGAGGACAGAACAATAGAACCTGCTATAGGCAGAGATGAAGAAATAAGGCGTATTTTACAGATTCTATCTCGAAAAACTAAAAATAATCCCATCTTGATAGGGGAACCTGGAACAGGTAAGACTGCGGTAGTTGAAGGATTGGCTCATAGAATAGTTAGAGGTGATGTGCCTGATGAATTGAAGAACTTAATTCTTTATTCATTAGATTTGGCGTCTTTAATTGCGGGAGCACAAATGCAAGGTGAATTTGAACATAGACTCAAGCAGGTTATTACTGATGTAAAAAGTAATCCAAATGTTGTTTTGTTTATTGATGAAATTCATCTAATCATTGGAGCCGGGAAAAATGGAGGTGCAATGGATGCTGCTAATATTCTTAAGCCAGAATTGGCAAGGGGAGGCTTGAATATTATAGGGGCAACAACTCTTGATGAATATCGTGAATATATTGAAAAGGATAAAGCTTTTGAACGTCGATTCCAAAAAATATTGATAAATGAACCTGATGAAGATTCTGCGATTACGATAATGCGCGGAATCAAGTCTCGTTTTGAAAATCATCATCATATTAAGATATTAGATGATGCGATAGTTGCTGCTGTGAAATTGTCAAGCAGATACATTTCGGATAGATTTTTACCGGATAAGGCAATTGATTTGCTTGATGAAGCTGCTTCAAGTATGCGTATTGATCGATTCTCATCTCCTCATGATTTGGAAATGATAAAGCGTCAAATCATGAATAAAGAGATAGAACGAGAGTCTTTGATACAAGATGAAAGTCCGGCATCGTTAGAGCAAATAGATTGCTTGTCTGTAGAAATTGCGGATTTACAGGAAAAAGAGAATGAACTTAATGCCAAATGGCAGAATGAATGTAGAAGGTTGACAGAATATCAAGAACTCACATCACAACTACAACGATTGCAAATTCATATAGAGGAAGCAGAGTTGCATGGAAGGAATAGAATTGGAGAGGTGGTGGAATTGCAAAGACGAGAGAGTTCGTTAAGAAGGCAGGTGGAGGAACTCTTTGATGAAATCGGCAGCATAGAAAATCCTCTTTTGAAAACCGCTTTGGATGAAAAAGACATAATGAAAGTGGTTACTTCTTGGACGGGAATACCAATGTCAAATCTGACACAGGATGAAAGCGAACGATTGTTGCATATTGAAGATGTGTTACATAATTCGGTTATAGGTCAAAATGACGCGATAAAGGTAGTTTCTGAATCAATTCGTAGAAACCGAATGGGTTTTGGTGATCAAAGAAAGCCAATTGGGTCTTTTCTTTTCTTGGGTACCACAGGTGTGGGTAAAACGGAACTATGCAAAGCTCTTGCGGAGTATTTGTTTGATAGTAGAGACATGATGATTCGAATTGATATGAGTGAGTATCAGCAAGAATATTCTGTTTCTCGCTTGTTTGGTGCACCTCCAGGTTATGTTGGATATGAACAAGGCGGACAATTGACAGAGGCGGTGAGACGTAAACCATATAGTGTCATATTGCTTGATGAAGTGGAAAAAGCACACAAAAAAGTTTTTGAGACACTATTGCAGGTTTTGGATGATGGACGTATGACCGATGGCCAGGGGCATGTGGTGAATTTTAAAAATACAATTATCATAATGACCTCAAATATTGGATCAGATATCATTTCAGATTCTGTTGATATTGAGGGAAACATTCAGGAGGAGGATATGATAAAAAATCAGATTATATCACTCATGAAGCATTCGATTTCTCCGGAGTTTGTCAATAGAATAGATGATATTGTAATGTTTAAACCGCTTCAAAAGGAGGATATAAAAAAAATCGTAAATCTTCAGGTGAATCGTTTAAAGGATAATCTTCTTTCGAATAATTTGTTGATAGAATTTTCACAAAATGTTATTAACAGATTGACGGAATTGAGTTTTGATACTTCTATGGGTGCTAGACCTGTAAAGAGGGCAATTAATGACAATATTGTAAATGGGTTGACTCTAAAATTACTGACGCACCAGGTGGAGAAGGATAAAACAATAAATGTTGACTGTGTTGATGGAGTATTTATATTTCAAAATTAAAAATAAGTTATGTCACTTGAATTTAATAAAAAAACGGGAGAATTTGAAGATTCAAAAAAATCTTTCATGGTATGTGCCGGCGTAGAAATGGTAGGCTCGAAAGCATTTGTCGAATCACAGTTCCTGAAAAGGGGGTATGTAAAAAAGAATACGGGGGATTTAATAGGTACATTTGCCGGAATCCCTAATGCGAGAATTAGTTTGGAAGAAAGAGATGGAGATGTTCGACGCATCAGGATCAATATAAAACCAGCAAATACAGAATTATTTGAAGACTTGTATTCTGCTTTGTGTAAGAAATATTGCAAAACACCAGAAATAAGAGAGGATAAAACAAGTTCACATGCTTCTTTCTTCTTATCCAATGGTTCAATATTTATTTATTATTATGAAAGTGATATTCGGTTAATTTACGAAGGAACTTCTGATTTATATAGAAATAAGCGCATAAATAATATGATGGGTGATATCTGAAGATTGTGCATTGTAATGTATTGTTATATTATTGTCTCTGTCCATGGCTTTAAGATATAATGAACGCACAGGAATGTTTGAAGATGTGCCATTTGATCTTCAAATAATCAGTTTCACCTTTGATGGGAATCCTGTCAGATATAAAGATGAATCTGTTATTTTTCGTTGGGAAGTCCAGGATGCAGCCAAAATATTCATAAACGACAAAGAGGTTCCTGTAGAAAATTCTTTTTATAGTTATCAACTGTCAGATGCAGGGCTTCAGAGTTTTATTCTTCGTATAGAAAATGCGGGCACGCAGAAAACTTCATCTCTGCAAATAAAGGTGTTAGATACTCCATCGTTCTATATAACACAAAATACGGATAAACTTCGAAAAGGAAAAGGAGAGAAGTGTAAAATAAAGTGGAATATTCAGAATGCACTGTCTGCTAATTTGATTTCTGGAGAAAATGAGGAAATCAATTTGACATCCGAACGTGAGTTGTCGCCTGATAATACGACAGACTATATTTTTGAAGTCGTGGGTCTTGATGGCAGAAGAGTTTTTAAACACATTGTTACAATCAGTGTGTTTGAGGTTTCTGTTGTGCAATTTGAAGTCGATAAAAATGTGACTTTGCCACGAGTCCCTATTAAACTCTCTTGGAATGTTCAAAATGCATCAGAAGTAGAATTGACGGATTTTGGCATTGTGGAACATCAAGGAGAGAAAATCGTTGATTGTGATAAGGAAAAAACATTCACGTTAAAAGTTACTGACGTTTTTGGAGTTCAAGAGTATCATCAACGAATAAGGATGTATCCATTACCTCTTATTCGATCAATAATGGTGCCAACACCGCAAATTAATCAGACTTTGAATGTTGAAATGCATTTCGAACAGAAACAATTGCAAGTTGACATTAATGTTGATACTGGAAAATTTCCTGATTTCCGACAGATAAAAAGTGAGATATATGTTCCATCAATTCCTTTTCATCAGTTAGAATTGACGCCAAGAAAAGATTGGTGGCAAAAAATGGAAGATTTTAGTAAATCATTGACAAAAAGAATAACAAATTCAATTTCATCATTATGGAACAACAGAGCGCTATAAATATAGAAAATTTAGAAGACAAAGAAATCAAATGGGGGGGACTAATAAACGAGTTCCTATGGACATGTGCAGGGGTAAACAAAAAAGTACTTCGCCAGTGTCCTCCAGATTATGCCAAATATGCAGGAACTGGTGGAACTATTTTGTTCACGGCATTAATGGCATCTATTTCAGGTGCATATGCATTGAATTTTATTTTTGATTCATTATATTATTCAATTCCGTTCGGTATTTTTTGGGGAGCGTTAATCTTTAACCTTGATAGGTTTATGGTTAATACGATGTATTCTGATGGAAAACATACAATCAGTTGGGAAGAAATTAAAGGAGGTTTGCCACGAATTATTCTGGCAATTTTTTTAGGTGTGGTAATCTCAACTCCAATAGAAATGAAGATTTTCGACGATGTGATTAGCGAGAATCTTCCAACTGTAAAGGCAAAGGCAGATGGAAAGTTTGACGCACAAAAAAATGATTATGAGATTCAAAAAATTGCTTTAATTTCCCGAAAGGATTCTCTTTCTAAAGAATTGACTAACCAACAAGCAGGAACACCAGAAACATTAAAACAACTGGCAAAGGCAAATGAAGAGTTGAATGCCATTAATGATAAGTTGTATAAGGAACTTTATGGCACTGGAGTAACTAATAAGGCTGGAAGAGGGCCTGCTGCAAAGGAATTGGA
The DNA here is from genome assembly GCA_018064855.1 of Candidatus Physcocola equi. Classification (GTDB taxonomy): domain Bacteria; phylum Bacteroidota; class Bacteroidia; order Bacteroidales; family Paludibacteraceae; genus Physcocola; species Physcocola equi. Next base: position 26,971 of record JAGHUM010000043.1, on the reverse strand, counting down.
AAGACAACAAGCTTTTAAGCAAAGGGAGGTGGATCAACTCACCAGTAAAGCAAACAAAGAAGCTTTAGAACTGAAAAGTGTAATAACAGAAAACAGGAAACGTATTCAATCTGATATTGATCAGGTCAATAGCGATTTGGCTCATCTTCAAAAACAAATAGATGAGATAAATGATTCAAAAATAAGCACAACTCAAGGATTAAATCATTTTGCTGCTCAGTTAGAAGCTTTGTATATAGGAACAAGTTGGGAAGAAAGTCACACATTGTGCATTGCGAGGTTAATGGTAATGCTTCTTTTTGTGATAATTGAAATTGTTCCAACTTTGTTTAAAATGATGGTTTCTTTTGGGGCTTATGATAAAATGTTACAATCCGAAGTTCACAAAATAAGTATAAAGGCTGATAAAATTATTTCAGACATAAATGATCATATCAATACTGAAGTCCAAATATCAACAGAAAAAAACAGAAATAGATTAGAGGCTGAAGTTAAGGCAAATAAAGACGTCCTTGACAGAATTGCTTTGGCACAAGCAGAACTTTTGCAGGTTGCGATAGATGCGTGGAGAGAAGAGGAATTGGAAAAAATTAGAGCAAATCCTTCTGCTTATATACGTACAAATATGTCTGAGTCAAATCAAACATCAAGAAATACGATGTCTTCAAGTTCAGAACAAATTAATTCACAGCAAACAAATACAGATCAGACAAGTTCTGGCCAGAATGATTCTCAGCAGTCAAGTCTAGAACAAACACATTCTGACCAAGTTGACACAAATCAAACTACTACAGAGTAAAACTGAAAATATATGAACAATAACTATTTGGGTGCTAAAGCACAATATTCAGATTTTTTGAAACAGTTGGTAAACTGTAATAACGCACTTGATGCAATACCTGTTCATCATAATAGTTGCGTTGAAGTAAGAGATAGAATCATTCCAGTCATCAAACAAGAAATTGAAAGTATTACCAATGAAATACTTGCGATTGATAGCATGGCTTGGGATAATTTGGTGATTGCATTTTTTGGGGAAACAAATGCAGGGAAGAGTACGATAATAGAAACTTTTCGTATTCTTTATGATCCAAATTACATGCCAGGTAATGATGGCTTAATTGTTGGTGATGGCTCGTCTGATTTTACAAGAGATTACCATGAATACAAACTAAATATGAATGGTGTTCCATTCACTTTGATAGATGTTCCAGGTATAGAAGGTAATGAAAATGAGTTTAGAGATGTTATTAAGGATGCTCTTCATAAAGCGCATCTTGTTTTTTATGTGCAGGGACATAATAAGAAACCAGACATTGGTACTGCTCAGAAAATCAAGAATTATTTAGGACAATGGGTATATGTTTATTCAATTCAAAATGTACGTGGTGGAGTGAGTAATTATGATGAGGAAGAAGAAAGAGAAACTCTTCTTACTGAATTAGTAAAACAGAATGACTTACTTATACAGGCTGAATTTAAGAGAATTTTGGGAGATGTTTATAAAGGGAATGTGATAATGCAGGCTCAACTTGCAATGTGTGCTAAAGGTTCATTTTCACCTAGACGACAGGATCTTATAATGTATCAAAATAAGTTGATCTCTTATTTTGGAAGTGCAGAAAATACTTTCAATTTCAGCCGTTTTAGTGCAATAGAACAACTTGTTAAGGGGGCTTCTCAATCATATCCTGTAATGATACAACAAGCAAACCAGCAAAAGTTATATGGCCTTAAGTTAAGATTGAAGGACAAAATTAGGCAGATACCTACATCCGATTTGGAATCAGCCATGTCAGAGATGGGGAGATACTTGCAATCTATGATGTCGGCAATTTCTGATGAGAAAAGAACGATAGAAAGTAAATGTAATTTATCAATAGAAAATCGTTTTGGAGAGTTGAACGATGATCTTTGTGGTGATGTAGATGCAGATATTTTAGAAAAATACGCATCATCAGATCAAGAGAAATGTCGAAGAGCGATTACTGAAGATATCAATTCGATTTTTAGAACAGAGATGCATTCTCTTCATGAAAGATTGGAGACTCTTCGTAGAGAAATGAGATTTATTAATGTTGGCTATATAAATGCATCCTCTGATGGAATTGATACAAATGTTAATACATATAATGCGGAAGATGCCTTAAGTTATGGGCTTGGGGATTTTGTTATGCAATCAGTTTCAACATTAGGAACTGCAGGCACGGGTGCTGCAATAGGCAGTTTTTTTGGCCCAGTTGGAACTGGTATTGGAGCAATAGTGGGAGGATTAGCAGGTCTAATTTTTGGAGACAGTTCAAGTGAGCGTAAAACTAAGGCAAAAGATGAAGTACGAAAAGCTATTAATAAAGCAAAATCAGAAGCCAAGGAAAGTTTGTCGGATTCTCTCCAGAATGGTCCTTTCCAAATATTAGATAGATATCAGAAAAATATTGAAAATCAAATAAATAAAGAGGCTACAAATGTGTATAAAGTTTTAGCAATTGTTAAAAGCATGTATCAAATCTAATACTAATGAATTATGAGCAAATCTTATAATGAAGCAATAACAGAATTGTCTTCCATTATTTTTGATGGAGAAAAAGATTATAATTTGGATCTTAGTGAAATAAAATTGAAGATTGAGAGTGTAAAAAAACTGCTTTCTACCGAAACTCTTAGAATAGTTCTCCTTGGTACTACCTGTGACGGTAAAACAACAACAGCTGCTGGTATGTTAGGAAGATTGCATGAGAATATGAAGATAGACCTTGATGAGTCATCGGATGAGTTGACGTTTTATAAGATAGACGGAGGGGTAGAAATAGTGGACACTCCAGGTCTCTTTGGTAGTAAGGAAAAAGAGGTTATGGGGAAAAACGTTGTGTATTCAGCAATAACAGAACGCTACATATCTGAAGCGCATATTGTTTTGTATGTTACTGATGCAGTTGACCCAGTAAAAGAAAGTCATTCTGAAAAGTTGAAATGGGTATTAAAAGATTTGTCTAAACTATCTTCTACAATATTCGTAATCAACAAGATGGATGAAGCCGGTTTTGATCTATTAGACGAATCCGATTTTCAAAGAGGAAGTTCTATTAAAAAGAAGTTTTTAGTGGATGGTCTTTCTCGAAATATAGGTCTTACCGCAACTGAGGCAGCTAATATGAATGTGATATGTATTTCTGCAGATCCCAAAGGCAAAGGTTTGGCTTATTGGTTTGGGAAACCTGATGAATACCTTCGTAGGTCTCATATAAATGTGTTGAGAACTGCAGTTCAAAATACATATCGTTCAAGTGATATTGCATCGTTAAACAAAAATGCGATAATGGCATCGTTCAGAGATATCACAAAACTTGTTAAAGGAATGATAGGAACCTCTTCTGAACAAGTTAAAAAAGCATTGTTGAATGCAAAAAAAACTCATGAGAATATTCAGTTTGAATTAAATGATTTGAATAAGCAATTACTTCATAATAAAAAAATATTGATTGATAGTTTACTATCTTATCGGCAGAATTTAATACATACAATCAATAATACTGGTATGGAGGCGTTTTCTAGCATGTTAGATGAAGAAATTGGAACAGAAAACGGAAAAGTTACTGGTGGTATTTTTGTTCAAAAGATAGAATCACTTCTTGCAGAGTGTGGCAATAACAATAGCTCTTCTATAAGTCTGGCTGCTGTTTCTTATGAAAATAATTTGGGTATATTAGATTCTTCTATTAGTATTATTGGAGAAGGAACAAAACTATTGAAGAGTGTAAATATGACAGGAGATATGGTGAAGGGAATCAGAAATATTGTTTTACCTTCTTTTAAGTTTAAGCCATGGCAAGCTGTTAATATAGCAAAGAATTTCTCAAAAATAGTTCTCGCTTTAAATGTTGTGGTCGATGTAATTTTATTTTGGCGCAAAAAGAAAGCAAAAGACGATTTTATACAAGCAAAAAATGAACTAAAGAATTTTATAACCAACTCATTTGAAGAATTAAATAAAATGTATGACCCAGTTGAAGAATATTATAAGAATTTTGCACCTCATTTCATTGAAATGAGCATGTTGAAAGCGGAAAGAAGAAAGTTGGTTGAATCTTTAGAAAGTTCATTAAATGCATTGGCTGCTTATGATGTTAGATTGTCAGCATGGCTGTCTTCTGTAACAAATAATTAAGTTTCCCAATAAATATACTGTTAGTAAGGCATGTATGATTAAACACCTTTATCTTATAACCGCAGCATTATTGTTGCTCTGCTTGTTTTCGATGCCGTATGGTTATTACGTCTTAGTGCGTTATTTCTGTATGGTGTTTCTTGGGGTGTTGGCATTTCGTTCATTTCAAGAAGAAAAGACAGGATGGGCAGTGACATTTGTGTCGCTGGCCGTCTTGTTCCAACCTTTTGTGAAGATTCATTTGGGAAAAACCATGTGGAATGTGGTGGATATTGCGGTCGCAATTCTGATGATTGGGCTGTTTGTTTTTGAACGCAAAAGACTGAATAAGTAAAGTGGCGCGATGCCGACAACACCGCCCACGAAATCCATACCCATAAAATACCTTATACCACCAACTGGTTAACCTTTTACCGATGATGAAAAAGTAAACGTTAATGTCCGTAAACTAGCGTCAGCGTAGTCGCGACCGACAGGGAGTCTCGAAGGGATGCGAAGCACAATTTTACGTTAATCACAAGTCCTTCCTTCAAGGGAGGATTTAGGAGGGTCCTAATTAACGAACGATTAATGGCGATTAATGTTCAAAAAAAGTTTATTTTTGCAAAAAACGAGTAGAAATGGGCCTGTATCTGAATCCAAACGCGGATGCGTTTCAAATGGGGTTGAATAGTCAAATCTATGTTGACAAAACCCTCATTATTGAAGAAACAAACAAATTGGTATGCGGACAATCAAATTTTGTTTGCATGTCCCGCCCACGCCGTTTCGGAAAGAGCATGGTGGGCAACCTCCTTTCCGCCTACTACTCAAAAGGTTGCGATACTCGCGAGATTTTCTCCAAGATGAAAATCGGACAGGTGGCTGACTATGACAGGTATCTCAATAAGTTCAATGTGATCAAGTTGGACATGAATGGGTGGTATCAAAAATCCATAAATGAAGACAAGACCGATATTTTGATGAAGTATATCAGCGATGTCCTTCTGAAAGAATTTAGAAAAGTCTTCCCTGATATTGAGTTTGACAATGGAAGTTCCATAGCAACAAACATCTCAAAGGTTTATGGAGAAACCGGCGATAAATTCGTCATCATCATAGACGAATACGACGTCTTGGTTCGTGAGCAGGTTCCTGAAAAGTTATTTAAAGAATATCTGAGTTTTTTGAACGGTTTGTTCAAAGACACTACGCTCCGCCCTGCTATTGCTTTGGCGTATATCACCGGCATCATGCCGATTGTAAGGGACAAAGTCCAGTCCAAACTCAACGAGTTTTGGGAATACACCATGATTACCCCCCGACAGTTTGCTGGTGCTATCGGCTTCACAGAAGAGGAAGTGAAAAATCTTTGCGACATATATCATGCGGATTATGAAGAGTGCATCCGCTGGTATGATGGTTACAAGATGAACGACACTGTCAGCGTCTGCAATCCTTTGTCCATTGTCAGAGCGGTGATGTACAACGAGTTTGGCAGCCACTGGTCTGCCACCGGCTCATTTGAAGCGTTGAGAGATTATATACTAATGGATTTTGAGGGAATCAGACAGGATGTTGTCAAAATGATTTCCGGCGAAAGCGTGGAAGTCGAAGTGGGCACATTCAAAAACACGATGGACTGCTTTGAGTCGAAAGACGATGTGTTCACCTACCTCATCCATTTGGGATATCTATGCTACAATCGGAAAGACCAAACCTGCCACATCCCGAATGAGGAGGTACGTCAAGAGTGGATTAAATCAGTAAGATTAAGTCCCGACTACAAAAAACTGATGTCCATCGTCAACGCCTCCAAGAAACTCCTCGACGCCACCGTCAATGGTGATGCCGATGCTGTAGCAGCTTCCCTCGAAGCCGCCCACACCGAGGTCACCAGTCCTCTCACCTACAACGACGAACATTGTTTCCAGAGTGCCATCTGTCTGGCGTATTTCTACGCCAACACCCGATACACGTTAATCAAGGAACTCCCTACCGGCAAGGGCTATGCCGATTTGGTCTTGATTCCATATCTGCCAAACATCCCAGCGTTGGTGATCGAGTTGAAGTGCAACAAAACAGCGGAAAGCGCCATCAATCAGATCAAAGAAAAGAACTACTGTCAGGCGCTCAACCAATACGATGGCGATGTCCTCTTTGTCGGCATCAACTACGACAAGGACACGAAGGTACACACCTGCCAAATTGAAAAAATCTAAGGTTAATGAAACGTTAATGTCCGTATAATAGATCGATAAAAATGTGACAAAAAAACGCGCAAATTCTTTCTGATGCGGAAGAATCTGCGCGTTTTTGTTCTAGTATGGCGGAAGAATCCGCCTTCCCCTTGCATTATTTCACAAGTTCATAAGAGTCCATCTTGTCGATATTGCCATAATAGTCGATTTCAAACCGCAACTGCTTTTGTTCGCTTTCCTGACCGAAGAGGGCGGTGGTGAGCACATCGAGAATGCCGGAGGCATTGTCTATGGTCATTTCCAACCTTGGGGAATAGTTGGAGTAGGAAAGCAGGCACCAACCAGTTGCATCGCTCACAGTGCCCTGAGAGACAATCTTTTCTTTGCAGGATGCAAGGAAGGTGCGGTCCTCGGCTGTGAGGTCGGCACTATAGTTGGCTTCTATGTAGGCTATGATGGAGGAGATGTTTGACTTGCGGGTGAACTCAAACGGCTTGAGCCGGATCCTTTCGTAGTAGGAGTTCTGCTCGTAGTCGTAAGACGTGATAGTTGCTCCCACCTCGCGCATCTGGAGCGGCTCGCATTCGATGTTTTTGAAAGTGACGGTGTCTTCGAGGACCGACGCCAATTCTACGAATTTGTAAAAACGTTCTTCGATAGCGGCGCTGTCGGCCTGCGTCTTGGCATTGACAAACGAATTGACGTAGATGCGGCTGACGATACCATACACACGGGCTAAAACACCTTCCGCGTAAATGTCGCGAATCTCTGCGTAGTTGTATTCTGGGAACTCTTTATTGTAGTGGTATAAGATGTAAGGAATGCGGAATTTCACACCTGAAAGATTCTTCATGCTGAAGTGCGCCTCGTCGTTGTTGGAGAAGTAAAGCTCCAATTTGCCATTGCGGATGGTGTCGTCGGTCAGAGACGGCTCGCTGTTTTCGTTCAGGAGTATGTTAGACTGCTCCACATTATAGTCGGGCATGTAGAGCGACGCAAGGATGTCGCCGTTGTAGGTTCCGGTGACTTTTTCCAGTTTTATGTTGGTGGCGTCTTTGTCGCAGCTCGAAAGGAGAGCCATCAGGGTTGCGCAAAGGATGCTTAATGATTTCTTCATTGTCGGGAGAATGAAAAGTTATTATTTGAGATTGATGTGGAAAAATCAGAACAACACCGTCATTGTCGCACCAACGGTGAAAGAATTCATTTTGTGCTCGAATGAGAATTCGGAGTTGGTCTGCATCATCTTGGTGAGGTCGGTGTTGTATGGTGAATATTCCACGTCGAATGTAGGCTTAGAGTGGTCGTAATCCACATAGGCGGATATGGCGCAGCCTGCATTCAAGGCGTAGGTGTAGTTGAGGCCCACTGCGAAGTTGTCGGTGTTGGTTTTCTCCACCGAGAGGTTGTCACCGTACATGGTCACGTTACGGATTTCGCCGGTCTCTTTGTTTTTCCATTGCTGGTCGTATGCCGCTGCGAAGTCCATTGTGCCGAAGAAACGTCGGCCATAGAGGAACTTGGCGCCGATGTTGTGTTTGGGGCTGATAGGCCATGCGCAATAGAGACCTGCGCTGGCATCGACAAGCGACCACACGTCGGTTACTGATGCCGAGTTCTCTATGCGGACATCGTGGTCGTAGGTGTAGAGGCCTTCAGCCACGACTGGTGCAGTGGTGATGCGTGCGCGTGCGCCCACACCCACATATTTGTTGACAAAGTAAGCGGCTTCTGCGCCTACCGTTGTGCCGATTGCCACTTTGATGGTTGGCGAGGCGTTTTCCGCATAGGCTGGCTGGCCGGAAGCATAGTTGTTGAACGTGCGTTGCGAAGCCTCTGCGTCGTATGAGTCTGGAATGCGGAATGGATTCCCGTGGCGCTGGATTTTGTAGAAGTCATCTTCCATCAGGGATGCGCCAGGTGTGGTGTAGAGGTTGTCCATGGTGAGGAACTGGGTGTTGGTTGGCAGTTTGATGTCGTTGTTGAACTGCATGCCGAGACCGAGACGGAAGAAACTTGGGTTTTCCCACATGTCTGAAATGTCGGTGCGGGGATATCTGTTGATTCCGTTTTTCTTGAAAAGAAGGTCGCTCATCATATAGCCCAGGTCGGTGGATACGACACCGATGCCGGCGCCTACCAACACGTCGCTGATCCAGTGGCGGTTGTTGAGTGTGCGCATGATACCTGTGGTGGTGGCGCAACCGTATGCCACAATAGACCAAAGCGGGCTGCGGGTCAGACCATATTCTTTGTGCATGATGGTGGCTGCGGTGAAGGCTGTGGCTGTGTGGCCCGAAGGGAATGAATTGGCGGTGGAGCCGTCGGGACGCATTTCCTTGGCGGTGTATTTGATGCTGTTTACAAAAGCCATCATGAAAGCGTAAGACATCGCGTTGCTGGCAAGGAATCTGCCGGTCTTGCTGCGGCCCTCATATCCTGCGAAGTGAAGACCTGCGGTGATGGCCATTGGGGCAAACTGCAACTGGTCGTCGATGCGGTTTTTGTAGGTTGGGATAAAGTTGTTTCTGGCGGCACGGAAATTCTTCTTGTTGTCTTTGGCGATTAAACCGAAACTGACGAGTGGCACTGCTGTCCATTCCAATTCGCGGAGTGGGGTGTAGTATCCATATTTCTGTTCTGCCTTGGTCTTCCATATTTTCTCTTGGAGGTCGGAAGACAAATCTGGTTCTGCTTTATACAAACTCAGCGTGTCGGGTGAGGAGGCGGCGATTGACTCGCTTGCGCTCTGCGCGAAAGAAAAGTTGCAGAACAGAATGGCGGCGCCACCTAGTAAAAAACGTTTCATTGTTTGTTTTGTTCTATATGTAATCTATCTGTAATCGGTAAATGAATTGAGGGTTCCTGTTATTATCTGTTCCAGATTTCCCAGCTTGCGACAGCCTGTCCGTGGAGCATCTCAAGACCGCTTTTGACGGTGGCCCCCCTTTGTAATCCAAGTCTCATGAAAGTGGTGACTTCGGGGTTATACACGAGGTCGTAGAGCAGGTGTTTCCCGGTGACAAACTGATAAGGAATGGCCGGTGCTTCGTCAACCTTGGGGAATGTGCCGACCGGCGAACAGTTGATGATGAGGGTGTATTCGTTCATTACCTCTTCTGTGAGGTGGTCGTAGGTCAGACCTTCATTTTTGCCGGAGCGCGATACGTATTTGTATTCAATGCCCAACTTCCGGAGGGAATAGGCAATCGCAAGAGATGCGCCGCCTGTGCCTAAGATGAGCGCTTTTTTGTGCCAAGGCTGCAACAGTGGTTTCAGCGAGTTGGTGAAGCCGATGGTGTCGGTGTTGAATCCCATCAACTTGTAGGCGCCATCTTCCCCGTAGAAGAACTTGATGGTGTTGACAGCTCCAATTTCGGCGGCGGTCTCGTCGAGCTGGTCCATCATCGGGATGACGTCGAGTTTGTATGGAATGGTGACGTTCAAACCAGAGGGGTGCTTTTCCGCTATCAACTGACGAAGACCTTCTGCCGATGGCATTTCAAACAGTTCATATTGAGCGTCGATGCCCTCTTTGGCAAACTTCTCTGTGAAGAATTTTTTCGAGAATGAGTGAACAAGCACCTTCCCGATGAGTCCGTATGTTTTCATTGATGTAATTTCAAAAATGGTTTATTCAAACACTTTCGGGGTTAAGACGAGACGATACACTCCGATGGGGGCTTCGTCTCCCATCGCCTTGTCGAAAGTCCATTCGGAACGACGCGAGGGGTTGAACCCTTGGGCGTAAATGGTGTCCTGCTTTTCTGTCCCAAACCCGTCTATCCAAAACATATTGGAGAGAGACAGCGCCTGGATGCGCGAGTTGCTCGCATTGGGATCGTATATGTCGCATATCTCTTTGGCAAGAACCGAATGCGGACCGAAAATGAGTTTGCCGCCATCCGCGCAGGCCATGTTTGCCTTTTCTCCGTTTATGGCTGCCTGGAAAAATACTGGCAAGCCGCTTTGGTTGGTGAACTCAAAGTAGTAGTTGTAGTTGGTCTTCACAAAGTGGTCGTCCACGATGTTGAGACGGTAAACGCCGACTTCATTGTTTACTTCCATGGCTTGCCATTCCCGCTTCAAGCGGAGGCTGTCGGTGAAAACCTTTCCGCCTATGTTGGCTTCAATGGCAGACAGCATGTAAATCTGCGCGCTGGTCTCCACATCCCACACGTCGTCTCCCGTCACATTTCTGCGCCAGCAGAGCGTGTCGGTTTGTCCGGGTGCGAGCGTGTCGTAGTAAATGGAGTTGTCGCCTTGTATCCTGTAAGAGAGGTTGACGGACTGGCTGGCTTTGTTGCACGCCAGATAAACGTAGTCGTGTTCCCCTTCGGAACAACTGCTTGCGCCGATTGCGGCTATCGTGGCCAATGCAAGGCGCAGGTGTTTTTTTATTATCGAGAATGATGCCATGATCAATGGATGTGTTTAGATGAATCTGAAAAAACGGGGGTCGGTCTGGGCTTCTTCGCAAATGGTGAAGAATGCCTCTTTGTTTTTCTCATCCCGTTCGAGGGCAATGCTGAGCCATTCAAGGGCGGCATCGGTTTGCCCGGTTTTGTATAATGCGATGGCGTGAACCACCGGAAGCTCCGGAATGGTGTTTTGTGCATCTTCCGCTCTCAACGCCTTTTGTGTGTAGAAGAAGGCTTCGTCGTATTGTCCCTTGTCGATCAGGATTTCGGCGATGGAGGTCAGCAATTCTTGATTATCTTCGCCAAATATGGCTTCGGCGTGCTTGAATGCGTTCAGCGCCATGTCTTCTTCGCCCAGTTCCTGGAAGATGTCTCCTAAATACATCCAGTAACTTTTGACGTCGGGGTTGAGGGAGATGGCGTGCTTCACGTGTTCCAAAGCGGCGGTATGATTCCCCTTCCTCATTTCGTAGATGCAGAGACCTGCCCAGCCGTCTGGGTTGTCGGGGTCACATTCTGTGGCTTTGGAAAAATATTGGTAGCACTCGTCCAGCATGCCCATCTGCTCGTAGCATTCGCCGATGAAGATGTAGAGCGGGGCAGTGTCATCTCCGCTCAGTTTCGCATATTTCTTGTATTCCTCAATGGCTTTCATGTAGGCTTCCTTTTGGAAATAGCAATGGGCTATCTGAAGGAATGCCTGGTAGTCGTGTCTGTCGGTCACAGAGGCGTAATCGTAGGCTTCAAGCGCCTCGTCGTAGCGGTTGAGGGCGAAATAGACCTGTCCGAGGTTAAACCAGGCGTCGTTGTCATAAGGGTCGTTGTCGAGAATCTCATTGTAGGCTGTGATGGCTTCCTCGTGGAGCCCCATTTGCTCTTTCACCACCGCTCTCTGGAAGCAGAGGTCCCGGTTGGCGCTTCCCCCGTGGGTGTAACCATAGGTTAGGTATCTGTTGGCCTGGTCAAAGAGTTCGTAGTCCGCCAGAATAAAGGAGATGGAAAGGCATATTTCGTCAACCGGCGCGGCATTGCTTTTCAGCATGCTTTTAAAAAGTTTGAGCGCCTCTTCTTCCTTTTCGTGATAGAGTAAGACCTCTCCGTGGCAGAGCATGACGTTGATGTTTTGAGGCGCTTCTTCCACCAAAGGTTTCAGCAGCGTCTCGGCGTCTTTCATTTTCTTTTCCATCAGCAGCAGTTTCACCAGGCTTGCGCGCAGGGATACGCTGTCTGGGTGAAGGTCGATGGCGTAGTTGGCGGCCACAGTAGCCTCGCTCAGCCGTTGTTGGTCGAAATAGTGGTCGATAACGAGTTCCATCTCTTCTTCATCCAGATAGACCATTCGGCCTTCAGCCAACGCTTTTTCGTAACGCTGGAGGCAGTCTTCCTGTTGGGAACCGGGACCGTATTGAGGTTTCTGATAACTCATTTCCGCACTTTTTTACTGTTGAACGACGTGAGAATACAATAATTCAAGCAAAAGTAGTGCTACCACGTCGTTTTTTCGCAAGAAGAGTGCTGAAAGTTATTAACAATGTGTAAGAATCCTCCCCTCTTGCCTCACCATCTGCGAAAAAAATGTCTTGAAAGGCACAATTCTTGAAAATCGTTTGTATATTTGTGAGGAAATTGGCAGAGTATTGCCTCTTTTATGGGGCAAAAGTCGTACTTGTGACGCCAATGTCTTGATTTTTATTTGGTTTTATAGTTTCAGACTCAGATAGTTTTGCAATGGCGCAATCTGTGAAATATAAATTGTTCAATTCCAAGTTGACCGCTGTGGTCAGTGTGTCGCTTGTGCTGGTGTTGCTGGGCATTACTACGATGTTTTTGCTGACCAGTAAGAACCTCTCGGACCATGTGCGTGAGAATTTTATTTTCAAGTTGACGCTGAAGGATGGAATGGATGAGAAAGCGGTGGGTGAGATGGATGCTTTTCTCTATCAGAAGACCTACATCAAGGATGTAAAATACGTCAGCAAAGAGCAGGCTGTGAAAGACTTGACGGAAATGCTGGGGGATGACCCGATGGAGTTTTTGGACGAGAATCCGCTGCCAAACAGTTTTGAAGTGAGCCTGAGAGCGCCTCAAATCACGTCAGACAGCCTGAAAATCATAGAAAACGACCTCATGCGCAACAAGATGATTGTGGATGTGGATTATCCGCATGATATCGTGGATAGTTTCGCCCGCAACGTGCGCAATGTGTCGATGGCGTTCCTTATTGTGGCGGGTGTGCTTTTGTTTATTTCGTTTGCATTGATAAACAATACGATACGATTGCTCATTTACTCCGATCGCCTGCTTATCCACACGATGAAGCAGGTGGGGGCAACTCGTAGTTTCATTCGTCGGCCCTACATGAAGCAGGGGTTGGTCATCGGCGTGTTGTCGTCTCTTCTGGCGATTACGGTCTTGGCTTTAATCTTCTTCTGCATGGGTGATCTGAGCGAGGATCTTGAACTTTATCTCGATTTACATAACACGCGCCTCTACCTGACCACTTACGCGGTGATTTTGGTGGCTGGCATTCTGATAACGGAGCTCTCAACATATTTGGCGGTCAACAAATACCTTCGCCAGAAGGTTTCTACGCTTTATTTGATATGAGGGGTTCATGTCGCTTTTAGTTGAAAAAAAGATAAATTCATAATAAAAAAATGGGAAACAATACAGGTTTGGCATTGCCAAAAGAAAACTTCAAACTGATTGCTATCGGTTTTGTGATTATTATCATCGGTTTCGCCTTGATGATTGGGGGCGGTGCGGAAGGCAGTGCGTTTAATCCGGAAATCTACAATTTCCAGCATATTACGCTCAGCACTGTCATTGCAGTGTTTGGCTTTTTCTTTGAGATTTATGCTATTCTTCGCAAGCCAAAGGAGAATAGAGATGATTCGTTGATTCTTTCAGACACTGATAAGACAAATGTGTCGGAATCTAAGGATGAGATTTTTTAGACCGTTAATATATCGCATTTGTAATGACAACTATTCAGACTATTATCATAGCCATTGTAGAGGGGCTTACCGAGTTTTTGCCAGTGTCGAGCACCGGCCACATGATTATCGCGCAGAATCTGCTTGGTGTGGAGAGTGATGCTTTCGTGAAGGCATTCACCATCATCATCCAGTTCGCTGCCATATTGTCGGTCGTTGTTCTTTATTGGAGCAAGTTTTTCCAACTCAACAACACGCCCGCGCCGGAAGGCAGTTCCGCTTTGCAGCAGTTCCTTCATAAGTGGGACTTCTATTGGAAACTGATTGTGGCGTTCATTCCGGCGGCAGTTATCGGTTTGCTGGCCAAGATGACAGGCGTCATCGACCAGTTGCTCGAAAGAGTGGAGGTGGTGGCTTTCATGCTGGTTGTTGGTGGCGTGTTCATGCTGTTCTGCGATAAGATATTCAACAAAGGCAGTGAAGAAACGCAGTTGACCGAGAAAAAGGCTTTTAACATTGGCTTGTTTCAGTGTATCGCCATGATTCCGGGTGTTTCCCGTTCCATGGCTACCATTGTGGGCGGTATGGCGCAGGGGCTTACCCGCAAACGTGCGGCAGAGTTCTCTTTCTTCCTGGCTGTCCCTACCATGGCTGCGGCTACGGGATTGGACGTGCTCCAGCTTTTCTTTGGCAGCGAGGCCGATTCTTCATGGGCTACTTCTGAAAATCTGGTTCAGCTCGCCATTGGTTGCGTGGTGTCGTTCGTAGTGGCTATTGCCGCCATGAAAGGCTTTGTAAGTTTCCTCACTAAATACGGTTTCAAGGCGTTTGGTTGGTACCGTATCGTCGTGGGCGGCGCTATTTTGGCGATGATCCTTTGTAATGTCCCACTTCAAATGGTTGACTGATGGATTTTATCGCTGGAGAGGTGTTGTATTTCGATAAGCCGCTGCGTTGGACTTCGTTCGACCTTGTGAGCAAGTTGAAATTCCATTTGAAAAAGAAACTCGGCATCAAGAAACCAAAGATCGGCCATGCCGGCACTTTGGACCCTTTGGCTACCGGTGTGCTTATCGTCTGTACGGGAAAGAAAACCAAGATGATTGAGCAACTGCAGTATGAGACCAAGGAATATATTGCCACCCTCATGCTGGGCGAGACCACTCCTTCCTACGACATGGAGACAGAGGTGGATGCCCATTTCCCTACCGAACATATCACACGCGAACTCGTGGAGGAGAAACTGAAAGGCTTCCTTGGCGAGATTCAGCAGGTGCCTCCGGTGTATAGCGCTGTGAAGGTCGATGGCAAGCGTGCGTATGAATATGCCCGTAAAGGCAAGGAGGTGGAACTCAAAGCCAAGACGTTGGTGATTGATGAAATCGAATTGCTGGAATACGCTATGCCTGTTGTGAAAATCAGGGTGGTGTGCAGCAAAGGCACCTATATCCGAGCTTTGGCCCGCGATATTGGCGAGGCGCTCAACAGCGGCGCGCACCTCACTGCTTTGAGAAGAACCCGCATTGGTGACGTCACCGTTGACAACTGTATGCAGTTGGAGCAATTTCTGGAACAAATCAGCCAAGAAGCTGAAAAGAATAACGAATCTGAGCACGAATAGGCTTATCCGTAATTCCATCCTGAAAAATAAACATATAAAAATCTCTAACTAAAATTTAAACAACTTCAAAAATCCTTTAGCATTAGCAATATGAAACTCTCAAAATTTGATTTCAAACTTCCAGAAGAGCTTATCGCTCAGTATCCTATCATCAAGCAATTGCGTTGGGACCCAGAGACTCAGGCTTATATGCCGGACGAGGAGAAAAACCTCTGTCGCTCGCGCGATGAATGTCGTTTGATGGTGGTGCATAAAAAGACTGGAAAGATTGAGCACCGTGTGTTCAAGGATTTGGTGGAGTATTTCAGCGACGGAGACGTGATGATCTTCAACGACACCAAGGTTTTCCCTGCCCGCCTGATGGGTAACAAGGAAAAAACTGGCGCGCAGATTGAGGTGTTCTTGCTACGCGAACTGAACCGTGAAATGAAATTCTGGGATGTTTTGGTGGACCCTGCCAGAAAGATCAGAATCGGAAACAAACTTTATTTTGGTGAAGACGATTCGCTGGTGGCTGAGGTGATAGACAACACCACTTCACGCGGCAGAACGCTCCGCTTCCTGTTCGACGGCGATTACGATGAGTTTAAGAAAACGCTCTATTCGTTGGGCAAGACTCCGCTTCCTCGTGAGATTTTCAATGATGAGCGCTGTGCTGAACCTATTCCTGAGGATGAAGAGTATTATCAGTGCATCTTTGCTAAGAATGAGGGTGCTGTGGTGGCTCCGTCTGCAGGTCTGCACTTCAGCCGTGAACTGATGAAGCGTCTTGAAATCAACGATGTGAATTTCGCTTATGTCACCATGCACGCTGGCTTGGGCAATTTCCGCAAGATTGATGTGGAGGATTTGACCAAATACAAGATGGATTCCGAGCAGGTTATCATTTCTGAGGAGAATGCCAAGATTATCAACCAGGGACGCAAACTGAACCGCAAGATTTGTGCTGTGGGCACTACCGTCATGCGCTCACTTGAATGCAACGTCGATACCGAGGGCTTTGTGAAGCCAATCAACAGTTGGACCAACAAGTTCATCTTCCCTCCTTACGATTTCAGCGTTGCCAATTGCATGATCTCCAACTTCCATCTCAACTTGTCCACTCTGCTTATGGTTGTGGCTGCTTTCGGTGGCTACGACTTGGTGATGAAGGCCTATGAGGTGGCAATCCAGGAAAAGTATAAATTCGGT
This sequence comes from Candidatus Physcocola equi, assembly GCA_018064855.1. GTDB lineage: Bacteria > Bacteroidota > Bacteroidia > Bacteroidales > Paludibacteraceae > Physcocola > Physcocola equi. Next base: position 10,457 of record JAGHUM010000043.1, on the reverse strand, counting down.
TCGTATGGCGACGCCATGCTTTTGATCGACTAATTGAATAAAAAACATTTAAACTTATATAAAATGGCAATTATTAAACCGTTTAAAGGTATCCGCCCACCAAAAGATTTAGTGGAACAGGTGGAAAGCCGCCCCTATGATGTCCTCGACTCGGAAGAAGCCCGCGCTGAGGCTGGCGATAATGAGAAGTCGCTCTATCACATCATCAAACCTGAAATTGATTTCCCTGTTGGTACCAGCGAATACGACCCTCGTGTCTATGAAAAGGCTGCTGCCAATTTCCAGAAATTCCAAGATAATGGTTGGTTGAAGCAGGATGATAAGGAACAGTATTACATCTATGCCCAGACCATGAATGGCAAGACTCAGTATGGTCTTGTGGTTTGCGCTTATGTGGACGATTATATGACTGGTCACATCAAAAAGCACGAACTTACCCGCCGCGACAAGGAAGAAGACCGTATGAAGCACGTTCGTGTGAACAATGCCAACATCGAGCCTGTGTTCTTCGCTTATCCTGATGATGACAAACTCAACGCTATCATCGCCCGCTATGCGGCCACCAAGCCTGAATACGATTTCATCGCTCCTATCGATGGATTCCGCCACCAGTTCTGGGTGATTGCAGACGATGCCGACATGAAGGTCATCACCGAGCAGTTTGCCAAAATGCCTTCTCTCTATATCGCCGATGGTCACCACCGTTCGGCTGCAGCTGCCCTCGTTGGCGCGGAAAAGGCAAAGCAGAACCCTAACCACAAAGGCGACGAGGAATACAACTACTTCATGGCAGTCTGCTTCCCTGCAAGCCAGCTCACCATCCTCGACTACAACCGTGTGGTAAAAGACCTCAATGGCAAGACTCCAGCTCAGTTCCTGGCCGACCTTGAAGCCGATTTCGTAGTGGAGAAGAAGGGTGCTGAAATCTACAAGCCAACTGCGTTGCACAACTTCTCTCTTTATCTTGAAGGTGAATGGTACAGCCTTACTGCTAAGGCTGGCACTTTCAACGATGCTGACCCAATCGGTGTGCTCGATGTGGATATCTCTTCACGTCTTATCCTCGACAAGCAGCTCGGCATTACCGACCTTCGCAGCGACAAACGCATCGACTTCGTCGGCGGTCTTCGTGGCTTGAAGGAATTGAAACGTCGTGTTGACAATGGCGAAATGAAGTTGGCGCTCGCCCTCTATCCTGTCTCAATGAATCAGATCATGAGCATTGCCGACAGTGGCAAGATCATGCCTCCAAAGGCAACTTGGTTCGAGCCTAAACTTCGTTCGGGTCTCGTTATCCACAAACTTTCGTAAATTGAAATACAAGGGTGCTTCTTCCTTCTGGGGGTGGCACCTTTTTTAAATTAAAATAATCTTATGAATACAAAAAATCTATTGGCAGTTGCTGCTTTGGCATTGGCAGCCTGCACTTCCAACAATGGCGGAACAGACACAAAGTCTGCAGCAGACACCTCGGCTGTTGAATCTTCTTGCGATTCTGCGAAAAAGTGCGCATCTCAAGAAGCTCCTGCTAAACCTGCAGAAGTTAAGGATATCGCACTTGAAGTTTACAATCTCATTTCAAAGTCGGAGCTTCCAAAGGAGTTTCGTGATGTGAAGCGCAGCAAATGGGATTTGGAGGAAGGAAACTACAATCGCAGACGTTTGTCAGCCGACTCATCGGTAGGCGAATGTGATCACCGTAATTTCGACCTTTTGTGCTATCCGATAGCAGGAGAGGAAAGTTACAAAGTGTATTGGATGTATGAGGTGGGATGCGATGGCTCTATGATTCAAGAAGCCGCTGCTTACATCTACAAAGACGGTAAACTGACCGCTGCGGAGTTCGACTTGCCAAAGCCTGCTTTCAGCGAGTTTATTTCAAAGGAAGACGAATCGAAGTTTGAGGCTTCTGCAATCAGAGAAATAAAGAAGAATCTCAGCATGTCGCTTCTTTATAGAAATCCGGGTATGAGTATCGACACCTTTAAGGTTTACTTCTTCACCGACTTCAATGATGCCATTGATGAGCACATCGACGGACACCGTCCAACTTATGCGTGGAACGGCAGCAAATTTGAGAAAATCAGCAAGTAATTGTTGATTGATGATATATTATTTGGGCTATACTCGGCATTGAGTATGGCCCTTTTTGTTGAATGGATGGTTTTGTGGATTTTGAGGTTGCGAATTTCACTTTCCTGGTCCCTCCCATTCGGTCCAGTAAGTGTCGGAGTCATTGCTGTTGGCTTGTTGTCTGAGTGTTTTCAAATTTTCTTCATGGTGTTTCTGCATTAGGCAATGGTCGGAACAAAAAGTCTCAATGCCTGCATACAGCCATCCTTCATTCATCAGTTTCCCGCAGTTGTTGCAAGCACGCACATTTTCGACTCCGTATTCGCAGATAACATCTTCCAGGGCATTTTGTTTTCGCAGTTCGTTCACCAGCAGTCTTTCTAATAGTCGTTGATTATTCATTGTTCGATTTTCCATGTGCAGTCGCCGTACCATTTCGTCACTTCTTTCTCCGAAAATGGAGAAAAAGGCCAATCTCGTGTGTGCATAAAGCATCTTTTGGAAGTGTCCCAGTACCAGTAGTGGGTGGAGCCCACTCCATAGTTTAGAATGAGGCGACACTCAGTTTCGCGGTCAGGGTTTTGTTTGAGAAAAGCCAAGAGTTCGGCAGTTGAAATAGAATCACTGTTCATAATACTATAGTGCTTTAGTTTTCGCCAAAATTCGTAGATCCTTTTTACCTGACCAAATTATTTAGATCTTCTTAGATCTTTGGATGAAGATTTAGATCTTTTTAGATCATTTGTATATCTTTGTAAATTGATGTGCAATTCTGAACGGACTAAAGAAAGAAATAAAAGTTAATCAAAAATGACAAAGGCGAAACCTTTTATCAAATGGGTGGGTGGAAAGACTCAACTCATCGAACAGCTTGATGCTCAATTGCCAAAAGACTTCGAATATTGGGATGAAGTGACTTATATAGAACCATTTGTGGGAGGCGGTGCGATGCTATTTTATATGATGAAAGTTGTATGGAGAGTATCATAGAACGAGGATTTACGAGCATAATGGCACTCTAAATATAGTATGTAGAAGACACAAAACTACTTAGTTATGGTAAAGAAAGTTGCAAATATACAAGTCAAAGATACGCTAATCCGTACTATGCAACAGAATGGTATAGATTATGTTTGTATTACAGATATCGCTCGTCAAAAGAATGCGGACGAGCCTAAGGACGTGGTAAAAAATTGGATGCGTCTAAAAAATACCATCGAGTATATGGGACTTTGGGAGAAACTCAACAACCCACAATTTAAAGGGGACGGTTTCGACCCCCTTTCCCAAGAGGCAGGAAGTAATGCTTTCACTCTTAGCCCTACGAAATGGATAGAACAGACAAATGCAATCGGTATCGTGTGCGTGGCAGGTCGCAATGGTGGAACATACGCTCAGCGTGATATTGCAGCTTGAAGAATCCGAAAACAGTAAATATCTGAAGTAACATGTATCAAGTAGCAATAATGAATAGGGAATGGAATGAGATTGAAATCATTGACATTTCAGATGAGACCTACGAGGAATACAAAGATGATATGGATGCACTTGTACGAGATGAATTTAATTTTCAGGAAGAGTGTGCATATTATATCGTAAGTAAAGAGATTGCTATCGTTAGACGTGACGAAAGCCATTTTAAATAAAAGTCGTTGTTATGGATTTGAGATTCAATACATCATTAGCAGAAGGATACAATAGTCCAAGCCAAATAGCAAGAGTGTTGACTGAAGATTGGTTGGCACGCAATATGTATTGTCCAATTTGTGGTGAAGTTACTATTAGGCGTGCAGAACCTAATGCACCTGTAAAGGATTATGTGTGTGAACATTGCAAATCACAATATGAGTTGAAAAGCAAAAAATCTGATAGCGAAAGTTTTCAGTCAACTGTTGCAGATGGTGTTTATCGAACCATGATAGGTAGAATCACAGCTCTCGACAATCCAAGTTTCTTCTTCATGCATTATGACCGCTATGAGGTTAACAATCTGGTCATAGTGCCTAAATGCTTCTTTACTCCATCAGTTATTGAAAAACGTGATGCATTGGCAAGTGGCTGCAGACGAGCAGGTTGGGAAGGATGTAACATCTTGATGAGAGAAATTCCAACGACTGCGAAGATTCCAATCATCAGAAATGGCAACGCTCTTCCTGTGCAAGAAGTTGTTTCGCATTATCATAGAGTGTTCAACCTGCAAACAAAATCGGTGGAGAGCCGAGGCTGGCTGATTGATACATTGCACCTCGTTGAACGGCTTGATGAGACATTTACACTCAAGCAAATGTATTCTTTCGTTGACGAGTTACAAGTAAAATATCCGGGAAACAATCACATTCCTGATAAGATTCGCCAACAACTTCAATTCCTTCGTGATAAAGGAATTATAGAGTTTAAAGGGAATGGAGTTTATAGAAAGATTTAATTATGAAGCAGATACCTAATTGCATCGTTGTCCTTGATTTCGTACAGAGTAGAGTTGTCAAGATTAAGCTATCGTATGAAGATAAGCGATCTGCATCATCTTGCGATGATTTGGAAAAATGGGTTGATGTTTATCATTAACCTACAGTCAATGGATGGCTCTTGAAGAGTACAAAGAGGATTTTTTTTTGATTAAAAAAACAAATGATATGACAGAATTCATATTTTACACAACCGAAGGCTTTACACAATCACCAGATGGTGAAGACTCCGAGAATTGCCAACTGCTTGGGCGTGCTTATGGCAAAGACAAACATGATGCGCTCGAGAACCTCTTGAAGGAGAATCCTTGGATAAAGGAGAGAGGTTTTGAACCTTATGAAGCTATCTATAAGGAATTGGCTTCTACTGCCAATGCAGAGGCAAAATTGTCTTTTCTCACAAATTTATTGGATGAAAGGCAACTTGCACAATATACAAATTGGCTAAAGACTATTGAATAATCGGGTTTTATGATACAAAATCAGTTTGGAATTTTGAATTTATCATTTGGGCAAGGAAGTCTCCAAAAGTCGCACATTTCTTCAATTACGAACTCATGAAGCAACTGAACGACAATAAACAAATGACGGATGTTTGGCGGCTGCCTGCCATCGTACAGTGGGAAAAGTCTTGTGGCAAACATCCCACCCAAAAACCTATCGGCTTGCTGGCTCGACTCATTCAAGCTTCGACCGAACCGGGCGCTTGGGTGCTCGACCCTTTCAGCGGAAGCGCAACGACTGGCATTGCCGCCAACCTGCTCGGCAGACGGTATCTTGGTCTGGAAATGGAAGATGATTTTCTCGCCATGAGCAAAGCCAGAAGAAATGAAATCGAATCGCTCTCCATTCGTAGCGGATATCTCGACAAATTGGTGAAGGCTAATATCATGCTACCGCCAGACAATATCTTGTTTGTTTATGAAGAGACCTCGGAATATGGTGTACCATGGCTGTAAAGTTGTCCAATCATTCTCACTGCAAGACTGAAAAACCATAATAATGCAAAAAAAGAACTGCACAACCCACAATGGGGGTTGTGCAGTTCTTTTTATAGGAGCCCTCATTGCTCCCTGCTCAAAGCTCATGACTCACAGGAGGGCCTGCTAATTGACCATCTTGTAAGACTTTTCTTTTCCGCGTTGAATTCGATGGCGAAAGTGACCAATTCTTTGTCTGCTGAAAGGAACGGAGCTGCGTAATTTCGGTCGGCAATTTGTTCACTTGCGGCATCAAGACCTCCGTTGGAGGTCATTTTTAATTCAAAGATGGCATTGCGCCATTTAGTCTTGCAGACGATGTCCATCCTTCCTGTTGCGATGGACACCTCCGATTGAGGTTTGAATCCACACAGGAAAAGCACCTGTACGATGATGAACTGAAACCGTTCTTCAATTGCTTTTGACGTGTGGTCTTGTGAATAAGGAGTTCCAGCCACCAAATCTTGAAGGGACTGCATGGCTTTGTTTAGGTCGCCAAAGATAAATTCTTTTTTGAACTGGAGTATAGAAGATTCCACTACATTCTCATCTTTTTTCAATATCCTTGGAACAATGAGTTTTGAAATGGCTTCCTTCACTTCACGGTTTGGCACACCCAATTTGTAGGCCTCCAAATCCTTGTCATAGTCTTTGATTGTCAGATACCCCGTCTGATAAAGCGAAAGCACAAGGTTGCTTCGGTCTGCGTCGTTGCCTTCAAGCGAAAGTTTATCTATGTATTCGCAGTCCCAGTTTGGCATTTGGTGCTCACCATTGTCAATAGTTTCCATCAGCATCTTTGTGGAACCGGAAATAGTCCAATAATTGTTCAGTTCACAGTCGGCAAGCGCATTGAGCAGACTGTAAGGATTGATTACCTTTGTCAATTTTTTGCTGAACGAATAACTGTCATACCTGTCTAAAACGGCTTGAAATGCCTGCTCGTATGTCATTCCATTTGCATCGGCCAGTCTTTCCATGTGTCTTTTGAAGTAGGACAGTAAATCATCGTGAGTGAAACCGCAAACACCTGCATATTCATCGCTTGCACTCAGGATTTTAATGTTGTTTAGCACCGAGAACAGACTCAACTGCGTGAACTTCATGATTCCCGTAAGGAAAATCTTGAAGATGTAGTGGCTTTCCGACTTCATTACAGCAAAGAAGGAGCGATAGAAGTCGCGCATTTTTTCGTGCTCCTCCTCGTTATACATGGTTTGCTGAAGTGCGGAGTCGTATTCGTCAAAGAGGACAACAACACGCTGTTGCTCACCTTTTGATGCGGTTTCAAGAAGAGTGGCCATCCTGTCCCCTTCTGATTTGTCTAATGCTGTATATCCATAAATACTTTCGTATTTACGTAATGTTCTGCTGATTTTATCTTTTAAACTTTCAGCAGTATTGCATCCGCTCAAATCGAATCTCAGCACTTCGTATTTCGTCCATTTTTGTTCAAGTTCCATCACTTTGAGTCCTTCGAACAAATCTTTGCGTGCATTGAAATAGCATTCAAGGGTGGACAGGAAGAGTGATTTGCCGAATCGACGTGGACGACCGAGGAAATAGCAGAAGCTGTTTTTGTCATTTGCCAGTTTATAGACGTAGTCTGTCTTGTCTGCATAAAGCTGCCCGTTGGTTCTGATTATCTCAAAATCCTGCACCCCGCAAGGCAGTGGCTGTAAGTCTTTGTATTTTTCCTTGATGTCCACCATAAGTCAGTCTGTTTTTTGCAAAGTTAATGTTTTAATTGCAGAATATAGAAATTGTTTATATATATTCAAAATTATTTCAAGTGTTTTCTGTAAACACTATTTTGTGATGAATTATGCAAAAAAAGAACTGCACAACCCTCAACGAGGTTGTGCAGTTCTTTTTTATAGGAGTTCATAACTCACATCACATAAACTCAAAGTTCACCGAACCCAGCCGTAATCCCGTAAATCCGTAATCCCGTAAATCCTCCTTTGAGCGTCTTTATTCCTTATCTCTCACGAGTGTGAAGTGACCGGTGAAAGTCTTGTAGAGTTCATAGACGTAGATTTCGTACCAGTAGTCAGTGCTTGGCATCACCTTGCCGTTGTAAGTGCCATCCCAAGCCCCGTCGGCAGCCTCATACTCGGCAATCTTCTTGCCCCATCTGTCGTAGATCTTGACCTTGGCGTCAGGGTAAGCGTCGGCGAGACCAGGCACCTCAAAGAGGTCGTTCACACCGTCACCGTTAGGAGTGATGACAGCAGGCACCTTGAGTTCAGGCGCCTTGAGCGTGTCGTCGATAGAGTTGACGCACCCGTTGAGGTCGCGAACGTAGTAGGTGTGGAGACCGTAAGTGCTCAAGTCGATTCTGTCGTCGCGTGAGAAGTCGCTTCCCTTCACAGCGAACTCGTAAGGCTCGGCACCGCCAGTAGCGGAGAGCTGTACCTGCTTTGTGCCGGTCTGCTTCACTTCTGTGATTTCAGGAAGTTCAGCTACGGATACGGTGAGGTTGGCAGTGACGCTGTCGCACACCTCGTTGTAAACAGTGGCTGTATAGACGGTAGTCTCCGAAGGAGCCACGCGCATGTTCTGGATCTCAGAGACGACGCTGTCGCCGATGCTCCAAGTGACCTTGGTGGCCTTGCCCATCACCGTCATCTTGATGGTGGTGGCGTCGCCTTTACAGATGGTGGTGTCTTCCACCATCACCTCAGCAGGTTTCTCCACGCTGACGATCACGCTTGCGCGTTCGCGGCAGAGACCTTCGTTCTGCGAGTAGAAGAACCCGTATTCGGTCGTTTCAGTAGGAGAGACAACCACGCTTGTGCCCGAACCGCTGAGCGTCTCGTTGTTGTCCCAGATGATTTCAGTGTCGGCAGGCTTGAGATCGGAGATGACGATCTCCGTTTCGCTGCCTGTGCAGATTTTGTCCTTATAACTCAAAGTGGCGCTTGCGGAAGGGAACACCGTGATGGTGACCACATCGCTTTCCACCTGCTGGTTGCCGTAGGTCACCACAGCCTTGAAGTCGGTGGTGGTCCTTACGCTGACAGTCCAGTCGGTGGCGTCGTTGCCGATTTCCTTCCAGTCCTCACCCTCTGCTTTCGCAAGGAACGAGAGTTTGTATTTGCCAGGGTAGCGAACAGTGCCGGTGCCGGTGGTGTCGGCGTGCAGCGTGTTCTTGCCGAATGCGCAGGCGTAGAGACTGTCGGCGGAGAGCGAAACGACGGCCTTCGCATCCACGAGGATGGACACCTTGACGCTGTCTGAGCAGTAGTCGCTGCTTGAAGCCACAGCGGTAAGTTGGAAGTCGCGGTCAACGGCAGGAAGCACGAGCGGAGCGCCCGAACCTGCAGCCACGCGTGAACCGGTGGCGTCGTCAAACCAGTCGATATTCACATTTGCCTTGTCGGTGCTTGCGCCCACGGAAACCTCCTCGCCACGAGCGACGATGATTTCAGCGAGATCCGCGCTGATGTTCACTTTCTCTTTCACAAGCAGGGTGCCTTTGGAGTCGGCAGATACGGTGCAGACGCCGTTGCTGACCTCAAACGAGTATTCGCCGCTGTTGGCCGCTTTCAAGCCAGAGAAAGAAAGAGTGGTCATGCCAGCCAGCGAAACGTCTTCGCTGCCGTCAACCATCCACTTGATGTAGTGCCCTGCCTTAGAGGCGTCGTATCCGTTGACAATCAAAGTGGCGGTCGCGCTCTCGCCCTCGCAGTATTCGCCGGAGAATGCGGTCCAGTCGGCAATGGCAGAGAGAGGAGAGACGATGATGTCAATAGTGTCGGAAACCGCACATTCATTCGTGTAGTTCACAATGTATCTTTCCGTGTGGGCCTCCGTGTTGGAAACCGGAGCGGTGATAGACGCGCCGGAACCGATCTCCTCCCCGTCTTTCATCCAGACGAAGTCGGTGCCGGTGTGCGACACCGCCAAGGTAGGAGCCACGTCGCCGCAAGTCTCAAACGCTTTCACACCGCCGACCAGTTTGATGCCGGAAGCCGCACCATCTACGGTGAGCGCGCCGTCGCGGGAAGGAACACCGATCTTCACGGTGAAGACCGCCTTCTTGGTGCATTGACCAGCCGATGCGGTCACCTCAAATTCAGTGTCTTCCGTAAGCGCTGCGGTAGTCAGCTTGTCGCCGCTTCCAGAGATAGGAGTGAATGCCGAAGAACTTCCGGCAGGACGGCTCGCATAACTGTATGCGATAGCCTCCGATGACGAAGTGGCTGCATTGGCAACCAAGTCGGCAGAGCCTCCGTTGCAGACCGTAGCCGGACCGCTCAACTCAACGCCGAGCGTGTCGATGGTGAAGTCAACCGTTTCGATTCGGCTGTCGCAGAAACCGTCTGCCACACCCTGCACAGAAACCGAGCCGGCACCGGAAGGGAAGTCCGCCAAAGCGACCTCGATGGTCTTGCCGGTCTGTGTTTTGCCTGCGGCGTCAGTCCAAGTGTAGGTGACGCCGGTCGCGTTGTCGCTGTTGACCGAGAGGGTAGTGGTCTCACAAGCCGAGTTGACCGATGCGGTGGTCAGCTTCACGCTGTCCTTCATCGAGATGTAAATCGTGTCGTATGCCGCGCATTCGTTGGTGAACGCGATGGTCACCATAGCGTCGGCGTTAGGAGAAATCGTGAGAGAGGTGCCGGTGGCGGTTTGTGCCACACCGTCAACTGCCCACGCGAAGTCGGTACCCGCATCGTGCGCATAGTCGGCGATGATGGTAAGTTCCTCACCGCAGCTGCCGAACGAACGGTCTTTGCCCGAACCGATGACCTTTTCACCGTTGATGGTCAGACTTCCGTTGACCTCACCGGAGCCTTCCGCCACGGTGTGTGTCTTGGTAGGGTCGCAGTAACCGTTTAGGATGGTTACCGAGTAAGCGCCGGCGCTGGCTTCAAGTTCAGCCGCGTTGCTGTTGTCCACCTTTGCGCCGTCTTTTGTCCATTCATATTTGTAT
>JAGHUM010000013.1 GCA_018064855.1 Candidatus Physcocola equi | reverse complement strand
TATTTTTGCGGACTGCTTCTTTTGGGCTTTTTACAGGTCTTTTTCGTCTGTTTTGAGTGAATCTTCAGTCACAATGGGCATCCATTGCTCCTTTCAGATTCGCTTCAAAACATCCTGAAAAATCCACATATAAAAATCTCAAAAAAAAATTTAAACAACTTCTAAGTTTGCAGCAAAAAAAATAAAGAACGGCGTCTCTACAGTAGAGACGCCGTTCTTTTTATATGCTCAATTTTCAAGCCCAAGCAATTGAAGACAAGAAAAAAATGAATACAACACAGAAAAACAGCAAAAGCTGATGAATGATCAGAGTAAGAAAAGAGGCCTGCTTCAAGATTAAGTAATCCACAACAGCAATCAACAAATAAACCAGGAAGAAACAGAAATAATAGTTGGATAATCCCAAATGATTAAACAATACTGAAAAAAACACCGAACCGACTACTGTCACAAAAAAATCTGCGCACATCTTTACAGCCACATTGAAAACTGGTATGTTCTTTTCACGGAGATCTAGAAACACCAAATAATCGTGCAGCAACAACAAGATAAAAGGAAATAACAAAAATCTATTCATGGATTAAAAATTCAAAAAATAAAAAAGACAGGCATCAATCACTTTCCGATTTGAGTTTTGGCAATCCTATGCCATTTTTCACAGCGATCACGCGAGAAAGAATAATAACAAAACTAGTCAATAATTGATTTGCGACCAAAGAAATGCCTATATAGTTGCAAATATAATAACATAAACAACCCAACAGGCAGGAAGACGCATAAATTTCTTTACGGAAAATCAAAGGGATCTCTGCAATACATATATCTCGCAACACGCCACCGGCGACACCTGTTATGGTACCCATGATTGCCGCCACCCAAAACGGATGTCCGAAGCCAAGCGTCTTTTCAATTCCTACAACAGTAAAAAGCGCAAGACCAATCGTATCAAAGATAAAGAAAGTGATATTAAGCTTTACAATATGTTTACGAAAAAGGATTACAAACAGCAAGGCGACCGCGGTACAGATCATATAACGAGAGTTGCTCATCCAGAAAGGATTAGTCTGCAAAAGCAGATCTCGGATAGTGCCACCGCCGATTGCAGTCAACAGCCCTACCACATAAGCCCCGAAAAGGTCAAAATCTTTTTTTGCAGCCAAGCGAATTCCAGATATGGCAAAAGCAAAAGTACCAATCCATTCAATGACATCAACGAAGTGACCGCTATTAAACCATGAAAAATCCAAAGAGCACATATGCTATTTATTCCTTGTTTTTTGCTTCTTCTATCACTAACGTATAAGCCTCTATTTGCGCCTCCAATAAATTGCGGACTTTTTTCAGTCGCTCTATTACCAGGTCTTTCTTACTACGGGCGCCACCATTGTTTTTCAAATACAGTTTTGCGCCATCTGCAGTGAGTTTCTTTTCATTGATAAGATACAAGAGCAGTCTGCAATTCTCAACCTGTTGAATTGAAAATTTGCGTGTTCCTTTAGCATTTTTTGAGCAAAGGAAACCCGGCATATCAAGTTTGTCTTCGTAAAAGCGAATCCAACTCTGATTAACGCCCAACTCTTCAGCAACTTCACCTATTGTAAAAAAAACTTTATCCATATAGCCAACGATAATGCAAAGTTAAACAAAAAAAGGATATGCCTAAGCATATCCTTTTCTATGTATTGTATTCGATATCAAAATTACACACCGAGAGAAGCTTTGAACGCTTCAATCTTTGCATTTGCAGCGGCAGCAGCCTTGTCGTAGTCACTTACAGACTCCATCTTGCCGAGCACCTCGATATAGAACTTAATCTTAGGTTCAGTACCTGAAGGACGAACTGAAACCTTACTACCATCTTCAGTGAAGAACTGAAGAACGTTGGATGTAGTAGGCATTTCGAGTTTAGTCTTATTACCTTTGTCATCAGTTGCGACCAAAGTCTCATAATCCTTAACAAGAACAACCTTTGAGCCGCCAAGATCCTTAGGTGGATTAGCGCGGTAATTAGACATCATAGCCTTGATTTCCTCAGCACCAGATTTACCCTTCTTCACAACAGAGATACCCTTATTGAGAGAGAAACCAAATTCAGCATATACCTTGCAAAGGAGTTGATACATAGACATGCCGTTGTCTTTAGCCCAAGCGGCAACTTCCGCCAACATTGAGCAAGTAGAAACAGCGTCTTTATCACGAACGAAATCTTGAGGAAGGTATCCGTAACTTTCTTCACCACCACCGATATACTGCATCTTGCCTTCCTGTTTGAGGATGATGTCTGCAATCCACTTGAAGCCAGTATAAACGTCAAAGCAAGGGACATTGAAACTATCAGAGATAGTCTTGATAAGTTCGGTTGTTACGATAGTCTTAACTGTAAATTCCTTACCTTTAAGTTTGCCAAGTTCCTTCCAACGACGGAGGAGATAGTAGGTAAGGAGCATGCCCATCTGGTTACCGTTTACAAGCATCCATTCACCCTTGTCGTTTTTAATAGCAGAACCTACACGGTCAGCATCAGGGTCAGAAGCCATAACGAGGTCAGCATCAACGGCTTTAGCCTTTTCGATAGCCATATTCATAGCAGCCTGTTCTTCTGGGTTAGGAGAAACGACAGTTGGGAAATCGCCACTGATCACATTCTGCTCAGGAACGTCGATAATATTGTTGAAACCAAATTTCTTGAGTGTATCAGGAATCAACATAACACCGGTACCATGAATAGGAGTGTAAACAATCTTCATGTCAGCATTACGCTTGATTGCATCTGGAGAGAGCGAAAGAGCGCAAATCTTCTGCTGATAAACAGCATCGATTTCCTTACCGATGATCTTGATAAGGCTCTTATTACCTTCAAACTTAACGTCATCAACGCTCTTGATAGCGAGCACCTCGTCGATCACATTTGTATCGTGAGGAGCAACGAACTGTGCGCCATCGTTCCAATATGCCTTGTAACCATTGTATTCTTTAGGGTTGTGGCTGGCTGTGATATTCACACCGCTCTGGCAACCAAGTTCACGAATAGCGAAAGACACTTCTGGAGTTGGACGAAGAGATTCGAAAAGGAAAACCTGAATACCATTAGCAGAAAGCACATCAGCAGTTGTTTCAGCGAAGAAACGGCTGTTGTTGCGGCAATCGTGACCTACGACCACCTTGATCTGCTGGTTAGGGAATTGTTTTTTGAGGTAGTTGGCAAGGCCCTGAGTTGCAGAACCGACAGTATATCTGTTCATGCGGTTTGAACCAACACCCATAATACCACGGAGACCACCAGTACCAAATTCGAGGTCTTTGTAGAAAGCCTCGATAAGGTCGGTCTTATCCGGATTATCAAGAAGTTTTTTGATTTCACTTTTTGTTTCAGCGTCATAATTACCATTCAACCAAACATTTGCTTTGGCGGTAACTTCGTTGATCAATGCTGTATTATCCATATTTATATAATAAGTATTATCTATGTTTGTGTGTAATCAATCTGTTACGATACAATTAACCAAAGCAAAGTTAAAACAAATTTGTGAGATAATCTTGGTAAGAAGATGTTTAAATTTCTGCAAAATCCTTCTTTTTTACTATTTATATATCATTTATGTGTGTTTTTGAATATATCTTCAGTCAAAATGAGCATCCACTGTGCCTTTCAAAAAATCCTCAAAACATCAAAAAAAAAGATCATAATTCAATCAACTACCACATTTGAGGAAATATCAAAATCACATATAGGGTTAAGCTATATGTTGTTATAAACAAAAACGAGGAGCAATCCGAAAACCGGATTACTCCCCTTAATCAAGATTATGAAGTTAAAAAAGATTAGAAGTCTAGACTTAGAAGCTGTTTAAATTTTTGACGAACTTCTTAAAGATCCACATTGATGCCAATGCCGAATACATTATTTCTACGAGTAAACTCGTCTAAGCAGTGGATACCACTTTCAACAGACTCTTTCTTGTAAGTATCGTAGAAGCTGTGGAAATAAGCCACATTGAGTTGAACTTTGCTAGAAACTTTATAGCCAAGACCAAGGCCCCATGACCAAGAGTTGGTGTTGAAACTAAGATCGTTCATATAATCATCAGTCAAGCCGAAAGTTGAAGTCCAACCACCGGTACTAACCTGAAGTTTGTCGTTGATGTCGTATTCAACGCCAAGAAGGAATTCGTATGAATTACCATCAAGAAGTTTTTGTCTGTCACCAAACTGTTCAGCTTGCTTGTCGAAATAATAGTGAAATCCCAAACCGGCTCTCAATTTAGGAAGGAACTCATACTGCGCACCAACAGTAAGCATAGCAGGAGTATTTTCTGCCACTTCTTCACCATCTTTGAATTTAGCCAATGCTGGAACATACTGAGCAGTGGCGCTATTATGAGCTTTATTTTCGAGCATCATGTGAGTTTCGAACTCATATTTTGCAGCGAGATTGAGTTTGCCTATTTTGTAATCAATACCGATAATTGGAGCGATACCAAAACCAGTCTGATCGCAATCAATTTCAATGCCATTAGCTGGGACACTCAACTGCTGAGCAGAAGCTTTGAGTTTTTCAGCCTGTGCGGCATATTGTGCAGCAGCCTCTGCATTACCTGCAGCCTTGTATTGTTCTGCTGCTGCAGCAGCCTGCTGAGCGGCAGCAGTGATTTTTTCCACATAAGAAGAAAGCGGAGCCATACCTTCAGCGTTTCTGATCTGCACATTGCGGAGATAACCCGAGTAGTTGTGATTACCATAAAGAACGCGTGCTCCGAGAGAAACAGCGAGGTTGTCGTTAAGACGTTTAGCAACGCCGGCAGTGAGTCCGAAATAATACTGACGTCCTTTCATATAAATGTCTGCGTCATAAGCATTTGCTCCAAAAGAAGCGAGTGCTCCAGGGATGACAGCAATGCTCTTTTCGAGAGATGCGAGTCCATCATCGTAAGTCAATTTACCGCCGCCACCATTCACATGAAATCCGAGTTGGAAACTCCATGTGTTTTTGTTATAAGCCGCGAAAAGTGAAGGAATAACATAAGAATGAGCCTCCCCTACGCGCTCAACAGTAGAATCGCCATGGTTTTTCAATCCCATTGCAAAAGGAGCATAAGTGGTGGTAGTGACACGATCTTGAATAGCAGTCTGATTATTGAAGTTAAAATGGAATCCATCTTCCATGAATGCCACACCTGCAGGGTTTGTATAAACACCATCCACGCCAATTGACGCTTCACGCGCAGGATAGCGTTCATAATTAATACTCTGGTTGGAATTAGTAAGTAAACCTCCTGCGATTGCAGAGATGGAGCAGAAAGCAGATACGCTTAATAAAAAAAATCTCTTCATTTTATTTTCAATAAGAACTATTCTAATTAAATTTATTGGCGCAAAAATAAACACAAATTAAGACATTTCAAAATAAATCGTTGTAAAAACAAGTTTACACAAACAATGGTTTCACAAATAGATACATATTGGGAAGGCAAATAAAACACATAAAAAAGCATATATAAATAGGTCTATCATTTCATCAGAAGAAATAATTATGTATTTTTGCAAAAATGGAGAAGTTCATCCGTTTATAACGGACTTCAAAAAAAACAAAGATCCAAGCAAAAATGATGAAAACAATCAACAGTCACGTTGCCGGTTACATAGCAGGCTTAATGTCGGAAAAAGAATGGTCGGAAATCCAAGAACTGGCCATAATAGGACCTGTAAACAACGCAGACCTACAATTCATCAACACGAGCACGAGTGTAAAACACTTGGATTTGCATGAAGCGAACACACTTACAGAACTTACAGCAGTTAGTTTTTACGGAAACAATGATATAGAAACAATAAGTCTGAGCAGCAAGATCAACCACATTGCAAAAGACTGCTTTGAAGGATGTGGCAAGCTTAAAAACATCCACATTTCAGAGCAAAACAGTTATTATAAGTCTGTTGACGGAATCCTATACAGCAAAGAGGGATTTGAACTGATAAAATGCGGTGCTGGAAGAGAAGGAGAATTGCGCATTGAGAAAGGTACAAAAATCATAGATGAACTTGCAATAAACGGATGTGACAAACTTGAAAGCATTTTAATTCCAGAGGGAGTAGAAACCATTGAGGAACGAGGCATAACCCTATGTGACGGTATTAGCGTTCTAAAACTGCCGAGCACTTTGAAGAAAATCAGCAGTTTAAGTATTCGCTGCTGTAAAAATCTCAAAACGATAGAAGTGACACCAGGCAACAGCAAACTCACATCCACAGGTTCAAGTCTTCTCTCTAAAGAGCAACGCTACAACCGGAATCACACCGTATTGGTAAAAGTGGCGGAGGCAACAGAAGGCGATTATGAGACACCCCAAGATGTAACATTCATTGATGCCCAAGCCTTTGACGGATGCGAAAAAATCACGAATTTTCTGATTTCAAAAAATGTGAAAGAATGTGATGAACTTATGTTTTACGGAACAAAAAGCGCAGTAAGCGTCCGATGCTTTGGAGACACAGCCCCCGAATGCCACCGTAGTTATATCAGACACAAGAGTTTGCCCGTTAATTACCTCTACGTTCCAAAAGGCAAATACCAGGTTTACCACAAAGCACCATATTGGAATGGATTTTTATTCAATATCGAGATGTGATTACAGGCTTTTTTGAGTTAATAAGTAAAATCGATTCATCTTATACGTTCAAACTTTGTTTCTATTTGATTACAAATAGAATATATTCTTAATAATATTTGTTTCCAATTCGATATGTTTTAACGAAAATATTTAGTAGAATGAAATACTGGATATAGTGCAAGTTTTATAGCTCCATGTATTTCTTTCTATAAAATAGAGAAAAGGGAGCATCCTTTCTGATTTTATTTTGTTAGCCACACATTGCGCAACCTTCGCAGACTTGGTTCTTCAGTACCCAACAAAAGTATGCTGTCACTATTAACATAGCAATTCTTATACATTTTTGATTATTTGTTGATGTCTTAAACTTCACGATTGCTGATATTGACAATATAGCGAAAAGGATTGCATAAGAAATAGAATCAATGTTCCAACCACCGTCGTGATTTTCCAAATGACTGTTTTTCAGCCTTTGGAAGTAGGGAATAACGATATATTGACTAAAGAATATAATTGTAACAAAGATCGTTAATAGTTTTATTGTTTTCGTGTTTTCCATAAGGAAGGATGGAGTGAAATACAAGTTGGCACTTTTACCAACGATTTTTTTAAGAAAATAATATTTATAAAGATACTTTGAAATCAAAATCTTCCACAATGTCAAATCCTGTGATCTTATTCTCATTGATTTTATTAACCAACACCTCTGATATATATACAAATCCACAAATATCACGGAAATGAAGCACATCATACTTGGGAAAATTGTTCATTTCCAATATATCAGCAACAATATACTTATCTTCTTTAAATAGGTTGATTTTTTGAGTTCTGAGATCTTCAATATCTTCAACCCATATTTTTTCATCACTTTTAGTTGCAGTAACTTTCAATGGAAATGATGATTTTCTAAAGACTGATTTTTCAAAATCAACCAAAGAATAATCATTTGAAATAATATGCATCCAATAATAAGGCAACACATTACCCTTATGATCTAAAATTGATGCATTATAATATCTATGAGTTGGGAAATTGAACTCATCAAATATACATTTTAATTTCTCGTTTACTAAAAAACCAATAGCACTGATATTGCTGGCATCAACAACATCTGTCAATTTGGACTTTTCATGTAGTTCAAACCTCAAATCAGGAACAAAGTCAGGAAACTCATCGTAATTCAAATTTGTTCTTGAATTGGGAGATTTTACGTCATAGCCAGAAATATAGCCATTTGTTTGATAGGGGAATCCTACAATTTTTCGATTCCTTGAATTTTTCACCCTAAAATATCTCATCATTAAATACAAATAATTTTGGTGTCTATATACAAGTTGGCACATTTCTTTTGCCAACGATTTTTTACGGATTATGCAAATTCATTAGATAGTTGCAAAAATCAAATAGATCGATATAAGAAGCTGTTTAAATTTTTGCGAACTGCTTCTTTTGTGCTTTTTATAGGTCTTTTTCGTCTGTTTTGAGTGAATCTTCAGTCACAATGGGCATCCATTGCTCCTTTCTGATTCTCTTCAAAACATCCTGAAAAATACA